>CAMWXO010000100.1 GCA_947178245.1 uncultured Porphyromonadaceae bacterium | reverse complement strand
TTCTGCGCGAGTGTATCCTTTATCTTTGCGTCCGGATGATCAGGCAGAGTGGTGATCAGGTCGTTAAGTTGTTCGCGTGCCTTCTCCCTCACGCTGTCGAATACGCCGAAGCGTGAATATTCCGCAGTCAAGGGATGCGCGGCTTTCCAGCCGCCGCAGGCATACTGATAGAAATCCTCTTTGGGAGACGTGTTTATGTCGAGATTATCGGTGGTGACACCTTTCTTCATGTCATTCATTGATTATATTTTTATGGTGTTTGGCAGGCACGGCTATTCAGGCTTCTCCGCTGATTTCTTCAAGTTCCATCGTGGCGAGTTCCCATAGCGACATTCCGTTCTCGAGATCCTTGCAGGCCTTGGCGTAAGCATCGAGTGTTTCCTGATCGGAGATTCCGGACGCTATCTTATCCTCAAGTTCTTTCTGTTGCTCTTCGAGACGCGCTATCTCGGCCTCGGCGTCCTTTACTTTCTTTTCAGCTTTCTTCACCATCTTCTCGCGCGCTTTCTGCTCGGCGTAAGAGAGTTTACGAACTTCTTTTGATGCCGTCTCGGGCTGCGGAGTCTCCGCCGGCTTCACATTGGCGTTGGAAGTGGTGCCCCCTCCGGTGGGAGATTTGGTCAGCTCAAGATCGCGCAGGCTTTCCAGATTTTTCGAGCGCAGGAAATCATAGATGCCTCCTAAGTTCTCACGCACTTTCCCTCCTCCGAACTCGTACACTTTCTCTACAAGCCCGTCGAGGAAGTCACGATCGTGAGACACCACTATCACGGTGCCGTCGAAATCTCTGATGGCATCTTTCAGTATGTCTTTAGTCTTCAGGTCGAGGTGATTGGTAGGCTCGTCGAGGATAAGGAAGTTGACCGGTTCGAGCAGAAGCTTGATCATGGCGAGACGTGTCTTCTCGCCTCCCGACAGCACTTTCACCTTCTTGTCTGAGGCCTCGCCGCCAAACATGAAGGCGCCGAGTATATCGCGTATCTTCAGGCGTATGTCGCCGGTGGCCACATTGTCGATCGTCTCGAAAACGGTCAGGTTCTCATCCAGAAGCTGAGCCTGGTTCTGGGCGAAATAACCAATTTTTACGTTATGGCCAAGTTTGAGCGTTCCGCTATGGTCGATTTCGCCCATGATGCACTTCACGAGCGTGGACTTGCCTTCTCCGTTCTTACCTACGAACGCTACTTTCTCGCCTCTGCGTATACGGAACTCCGCGTGGTCAAACACCTGATGGTCGCCGTAGGCCTTTCCCACATCTTCAAGAATCAGAGGGAAATCGCCCGAGCGCGGCGCAGGCGGAAATTTCAGACGCAGGCGCGAATTGTCGGTCTCATCCACCTCGATGGGAACTATCTTCTCAAGCTGCTTTATGCGGCTCTGCACCTGAATGGCTTTCGTGGCCTGATATCGGAATCTCTCTATGAAGGCCTTGATGTCGGCTATTTGCTTCTGCTGGTTCTCGTAGGCGCGCATCTGCTGCTCCACACGTTCACGCCTCAGCTCGGTGTAAGGCGTATAGCTCACCTTATAATCGTAAGCCTTGCCGCATGATATCTCTATCGTGCGCCGCGTCACGTTGTCGAGAAAAGCGCGGTCATGACTCACGAGCATCACGGCCTTCGCCTTCTGCTGCAGAAACTGCTCCAACCATTGTATCGACTCTATGTCGAGATGGTTGGTAGGCTCGTCGAGCAGCAGGAGGTCAGGCTTCTGCAGTAGAATCTTGGCGAGTTCCACACGCATGCGCCAGCCTCCCGAGAATTCAGACGTGGGGCGGTCGAAATCCTCTCTCGAGAATCCGAGTCCTATCAGGGTCTTCTCCACTTCCGCCTCCATATTGTCGGCCCCTTCCATCGAGAGGCGATCGTTGAGAAGTTCAATATCTTCTATCAGGCGTGCGTAGGAATCCGATTCATAGTCGGTGCGGGTGGCAAGTTCATTGTTGAGTTGATCGAGGCGCGCCTTGTGGTCGTCGATGTGTGCGAAGGCCTTTCGAGCCTCGTTGATGATGGAAGTGTCGTCGGCCAGTTTCATCTGCTGGGGCAGATAGCCGATAGTGACCTCCGATGGCTTCGCCACCGATCCGGAAGTGGGCTGCTGAATGCCGGCTATGATCTTGAGCATAGTAGACTTTCCGGCTCCATTCTTGCCGGCAAGTCCGATCTTGTCGTTTTTATTTATTACGAAACTCACGTCGCTGAAAATCGGACGTGCGGAGAATTCCATTGTCAGGTCATTGACACTTACCATATCATCTATGTCACTTGCTTGTTTTATATGCGATGGCTGCTTCTATGAAGGAGAGGAAGAGCGGGTGAGGATTGAGTACGGTGCTGGCATATTCAGGGTGGTATTGTGTGCCCACCATCCAGCGCTTGCCGGGAATCTCGACCACTTCCACAAGATGCGACTGCGGATTCTCTCCAACACATTTCATGCCGGCTTTCTCAAATTCTTCCCTATACGCGTCGTTGAATTCGTAGCGATGTCTGTGCCGCTCCCTGATCTCCGAGCTGCCGTACGCTTCCGCTACTATGCTGCCCGGCGTGAGGCGGCAGTCGTATGCTCCAAGCCGCATGGTGCCTCCCATGTCGGAGATATGCTTCTGCTCCTCCATCATGTCTATTACATTATGAGGGGTCGATGGATCCATCTCCACGCTGTTGGCGTCAGAGTAGCCGAGCACATTGCGGGCGAATTCTATCACCATGCACTGCATTCCCAGGCATATTCCGAAAGTCGGGATATCGTTTTCCCTGCACCATTTCTGCGCGATAAACTTACCCTCGATGCCTCTGTTGCCGAAGCCCGGGGCTATGATTACCCCGTCAAGTCCCTCCATCATCTCGCCCACATTCTCATCCGTGAGTTTCTCGCTGTGAATATATTTGAGATTCAGTTTGTGGTCGAGATAAGTGCAAGCCTGGAAAAGCGCCTCGTTGATCGATTTATAGGCATCCTGAAGCTCCACATATTTTCCTACAAGTCCGATTGTCACGGTCTCGGTGGCGTGGTGTATCTTGTCCACGAAGTCGTGCCAGGGCTTCATGCGCGGTTCTCCATTGACAGGAGCATGCATCTTGGTCAGCACCACCTCATCCATCTTCTGCGAATGCAGCATCAGGGGTACCTCATATATGCTTGCGCAGTCTTTCGACTGGAATACGGCATTTCTCGATACGTTGCAGAATTGAGCTATCTTCTCCCTCATAGTTTCCGGAATATCATGCTCGGTGCGGAGCACAAGAAGATCAGGCTGGATGCCGAGTTGCTGAAGCTGCTTCACGGAATGCTGCGTGGGTTTTGTCTTCAGTTCCTTGGCAGCCTGAAGATATGGCATATATGTGAGATGGATGCAGAGCGCATTGTCGCCGAGTTCCCATCTTAACTGGCGCACCGCTTCAAGAAATGGCAGCGATTCGATATCGCCCACGACACCTCCTATTTCGGTGATGATGAAGTCAAATTTTCCGGTCTCGCCGAGAAGAAGTACGTTCCTTTTTATCTCATCGGTGATATGGGGTATGATCTGCACGGTCTTGCCGAGATAGTCGCCGCGTCGCTCCTTTTCGATCACGTTTTTATAGATGCGGCCTGTGGTCACGTTGTTGGCTTTCGATGTCGGAACGTTGGTGAAGCGTTCGTAGTGGCCCAGATCAAGGTCGGCCTCATGGCCGTCTTCCGTCACGTAGCACTCCCCGTGCTCGTAAGGGTTGAGTGTGCCGGGATCGATGTTGATGTAAGGGTCAAACTTCTGAATTGTCACGTGATAGCCGTGAGCGTTAAGAAGACAGGCCAGTGATGAGGAAATGATACCTTTACCAAGCGACGAGACGACGCCTCCGGTTACAAAAATGTATTTTGTCTCCATGCTGAAAATATGTTTATCAGCACGCAAAATTACAATTTTTTTTTGATATTCTCACCATTCCCGCCATAAAAAATACCCTGAAATCCTAATGTGCGCTATATCGCGCGTGATGCCGGCTATACGCGGAGCGAATCGGGCCCCGCGCATCAGTATCTGGGCAGCCCGCATGTGGCGATATTTTTTTTAAATCGGAATGGTAAATAATGGCGTGAAAACTTGCATGATTGAAAGAAATAGGCTATTTTTGTGTAAATTTAAAATCAGACTTTAAATTTGCACGGTTTATGGATTATATATATAGAAAAATTACTCCTGTTGTAGAGCGGGGCGCCAAATATTATCCTGTGGTTGTGGTCACGGGGCCAAGACAATCCGGGAAATCAACCTTATGCCGACATATATTTGAGTCGTATTCCAAGTATAATCTTGAGGATATCGCGCTCAGGGAAAGTATCATGCTTGATCCGAAAGCGTTCCTGAGCAGATGTGGTGATAAGGTGATAATTGATGAGGTGCAGCACATACCGCAATTATTATCTTATATTCAGATTGAAGTGGACGAGCATCCTGAGAGAAGATTCATTCTTACGGGCAGCAGTAACTTCGCTCTAATGGAAAGTATCACCCAGTCATTGCCGGGTAGGGCAGTGATGTTCACGTTGCTCCCGATGTCGTTGGAAGAATTGGGTTCGTATTCATTCAAACCAACGGATGAGCTTCTTTTCAATGGTTTTTATCCATCGGTTGTTACAGATCAGCGTCCTGTGGATCTGTTTTATCCCAACTATTATACCACTTATATCGAAAGGGATGTAAGGCAGATTAAAAATCTTACGGATATAGTGCCGTTTCAGACCTTCATAAGATTGATAGCCGGACGTGTCGGCTGCGAGATGAATGCATCTCAGATCGCTAACGAGACTGGAGTGAGCTCGCCTACAATAAAATCATGGCTTTCACTGCTTGAGGCTTCGTATATAGCGTTTTTGCTGCCTCCTTATTTCGCCAATCTCAGTAAGAGATTGACAAAAACGCCGAAAGTGTACTTCTACGATACAGGTCTTCTCTGTTTTCTGCTCGGAATTGAAAATGCCGGGCAACTTGAAACTCATCCTCTCAGAGGTGCTGTTTTTGAGAATCTTGCAGTTATTGAGTTGCTGAAAGAAAGAATGAATATGGGCAAACTGCCAAATTTATTTTTTTATAGGGAGAACAGTGGGAGGGAGGTCGATATCATCCGCTCCTCCGGTGAGGGTCTTGAGGCTTTTGAAGTTAAATCAGCCCGGACATTCAATAAGTCTTTTGTCAAGAACCTCAATTATCTGAAAGACATCATGGGAGACAAAATTAAGAGTGCTAATGTGATATACGACGGGAATAATATCCCCCCGAATATATTCAATATAAGATCAATGTATCAAATTAATTGATAAGATAGCATAATAAAACCGTGCAAATTTAAAATCAGACTTTAAATTTGCACGGTTTTTGATGGGTCGTACTGTAGTTTCAGGCTCTCCCTTGTCAGAATTCTGAGGAGAAATGGAACTTGATGTTGGGGAAGTCTTTCTGGGCCATCATGAGAACGTATGAGCTGTCGGCAAGGAAGACGTCGCGGCCGTCTTTATCCGTGGCCATGAATTGATATTTACGCTTCTTGAAGGCCTCAAGTTCCGCCTCGTCATCGCTCTCTATCCAGCAGGCCTTGTAGAGGCTTATCGGCTCCCAGCGGCACTGTGCGCCGTATTCATGCAGCAAGCGGTATTGTATCACCTCAAACTGAAGCTGCCCCACTGTGCCGATGAGCTTGCGGCCGTTGAACTGGTTTGTGAACATCTGGGCCCCACCTTCGTCCAGCAGCTG
>CAMWXO010000099.1 GCA_947178245.1 uncultured Porphyromonadaceae bacterium | reverse complement strand
CGAATATTCTGAATGTCTTGAAAATATTCATAACTGTAAAATTTGATTGTTGGTTTATAATTTCAAAGTTAATGAAAAAAAACGTAACAGCCAAATTTTCCTCGAATTTTGTGCAGCCGCCACTCCGAGGCAGAAATGCCCGGGCGTCAGTAATCGTATGAGAGCGATAACTGATCCACGTAGAGCACCGACGATGTGGAGCCCGTGAAGTAGTCGCCGTATTTCGACGAAGCGCACGTGATCATGATATACGAAGGCACCTGCGACGTGGACTTATACTTGATTTCAATCTCGAATTCCTCGTAAGAGTCCATCGATGAGCCGCGTTGCAGTTCTCCGTAGCCTATCACGTAGGGCGCGTCCTTGTCGAAAAGCTGGCGGTTGTTGGGGTTGGTGCGGATTTCGTATGGTTGAGTCCAGTCGGTGAGGGCTATGTAGATCGAGCATGTGTCGGGACGCCCCTTCAGATCGGGCAGTTCCTTGCTCGCATAGTTGATGTCGCCGGTCGTATACTGATAATATCCCCTCAGTTTTGTGGGGCGGAGAGCCCATACGCGCCCGAAGTCGAGTATGCCGTTGGTACCGTCGGTTTTCTTGTAAGATCCTGAATATATTGATCCGGCGGCGAGTTTGCCGATTCCGGCGATACCCTTGAATTCGGTCTTTAGTTCGGCCGATTTTCCCGAGAGGCCGGCCGGCACGTAGTCTGAGGGCTTCACGTTGCTTTCGCCCAGAGTTGCGGCTCCGGTGTTGCCGGTGTCCCAGAAGCGGCCTCCGTCGGGCCATTGGGCGGCATCCTCACCCCACGGGCACCATATCCTGCCGTTGAGCCACCATAGCTCGAAGTCTCCGTCGGGCAGCGCCTGGGTGCCCTGGGTCGTGACGGTGATTTCATTACCGGTGTTGTTGTCGCTACAAGCCCTCACGGTGTATGACGTGAGCGGCTGAAGATGCTTGATGCAGCAGCTGAAGGCGCCGTCTTTGAGCGTTATGTCGGCATCGGGCACGGCAGTCCATGCCTGATCGCCTTCCTTCTTGTATTCAAAGAAATTATGTGCATCGGCGGGGCCCTCACCGTATGCCCATATCACCTGGCTCCACGCATCCACAGCATTTGTGCTCACGATCTGGGCGGTATGCTGCGCGTAGATGGTCCAGTCTTCGGTGCGACCCCAGGCCGTGACGTCGATACGCAGGGGAGACTTCAGGTTGATTTTGCTTCCGGCGGCATATTCCGGTGTCAGCACCGATATGTCTTTCGGGCCGAGCTTGATCGATGTGATCTGAAGGTCGGAGAGATCGGCGTTCTGAGGCACATTCACTACTATGCGGCGCCCCACGGGGTCGATCACGGTCTCTCCGATCTGTCCCGCTACCGTGAAGTAGCGCTCTATGTGCTGCTCTGCGGAGATCATCCACTGGTATTCCTGATAGAGCGACAGGGTCACGGTCATTGGCACCGAGAGATCCCACGTCCCTTCGAGAAGGTCTTTGTCTGAAGTGGCGTCGGGTGATATCTTGAACCGTGTGAAACGCACGGCCTGTATGTCTGTGGTCTCTTCGAGAAAGATTGTGGCCGTGTAGTCGGTGGAATCGATGCGGGCCGGATTCAGCTCGCCCTCTGCCTGAAGCGCGAGTATGAGCTGCGGAATTTTGGGATAGGGCAGGTCATTCTTTATGCACCCGCCAAACGAGACGGCAAGTATGCCGAGCAGCAGGATGAGTGTATTTAGGTGGCGTGTTTTCATAGTGTGTCAGATGATGATGGCGACTCCGAAATTGATGTTGAAGATATTGAAGCGGAAATTGATGCCGCTCGTGGTGCGACGGCCGCATTCCTCGCCGTTTTCCCATTGCTTCTCTGTCTTCAGCCGGAAGCCGAAGATGCCGAACGAGAGATTGAAGGCGGCGTTTTTCATCATCATGATCGAAACGCCCGGTGAATAGTTGAGGTTCACGCTCTGAGTCTTGGTGCGCGTGTCGCGGATGCTTCCGTCAAAAGGCCTGATGAAATGGGTGCTTCCCGTGCCGGCCGAAAGTTCTGCCTCGTTGAAGACGGCAAACCTTCCTTTGCGCGAAAGTCCGAAATATTGCTGATAGAACACCGCCGCGGAGTAGGAGTCGGAGGTATATTTTATGTCATGAAGGTTGAAGTTCATGTCTTCGTCGATGTCCACCTTGAAGGAGTTGATGGCGAGGTCTCCCTTGGTGAAGGCGAGACGGATGCCGACACAGGCGTTGTTCCTGATGAAATAGCTCACCGAAGGCTTGATGCTGTAGATTTTGCCTTTCAGGTCTATCTCCTTCATGAGCGAGAGGAGTTCGGAATTTTCTGTGTCCAGTTCGCCGTAGTTGGCCGTCAGTCCGAGGTGCCAGAGCCCTTTGGGATAAATCAGCCAGTTGTAGAGTTTCCGGTCGTAGCGTCCGAGCCGTTTGGTGTGGAGCGCCATCGGGATTTTAGTGCCCCGCCAGTTTACCATCTCTGTCAGATCAGGCTCGAGCGGATCTTTAGGCATACCTGTGCTGAGCGCCCTTTCTGCGATGAATTCTCCGCTCATGATTGCCTCCACGTTCGCGGCGAGCGAGTCGGGAATCCAAATATAGGAGCCTCCTTCGCGGGCTTCCGGCTCGACGTAGACAATGGTCTCTCTTGTCTCTGTGGCTGAAGTCATTCCGTTGGCGCTCCCGTAGGAGACCCGGTCGAGGCTTTCACCTAAGAATACGCCGTTTGAAGTCTCTGCCGCCGCATCCACGATTGTTGCTGACTCGTAGGTAACCTGTTCTCTTGTCTCGTCTTGCTGCGTGGCTGCCTTCTTTGCAGGGCGCTCCGCCGTGGCTTTCCCTTTTTTGGCGGCTTTCGGCTGACTGTCTTCTGCATCATTCCATCTCGAGACCACCTCAGATAGCTGGCTGGCGGTCTTGGAGAGGGTCTCTACCGATTCGATGAGGCTGAGTGTGGCTTTCTCCACTACTGAATCGCGCGGTTCGGGAGGCATGGACGTAATGGCGGCTGCATGTGCCGTCATGGCCGGCAGCAATGCCGCCGACAGGCATATCAGTATATTGCAGGCTGTCGTTTTCATGCTCATAGATAGAATGCTACTCCGAATGTGATGGAGAAGAGGTTGATCTTGAAGTTCGCCATGCTCGTCTTGCGGTGAGCTTCATAGATTTGATCGGTGAGTGTGCGGGTGTAGTTATAATCGAAGCCGAGAACACCCACGTTTACTTCAAGCGCCGAGAAGTTGTTGAGGAAGACGCATAGTCCGGGGGCTACTCCCACGCCTATGTTGAAGTTGCGCTCGTAGTTTCCGGTGAGTTCCTCGCCTATGCCGTTCATCAGCTTGGCCTGCCCGCCTCCTATTTCAAACTGAACTTCGGTAAACATTCCGAAGCGTTTCGATTTCCCCAGTGAGAAATAGTTCCTGAGCACAGCCATACCCGAATAACTGTGGGCGAGGCGGTAAAGGTGATCCACATTGTATGAGGTCTCGGGGTCGAGAACTATATCGGCGCTTTCGAGTTTGGTGAGATTGCGGTTGTAGGCGAATTTTCCGCCGGCGGCCATGTCGTTTTTAAACGCATAGAGAAGCATCGGTGCCAGTTTGAACGAATAGGTGTTGCCGTTCACGCCCTGAAGTATGAGAAACTGATAGTTTTTCTGGTCAGACTGGCTATACGACACGCTGACGCCGGTGATCCATTGCCCTTTGGGCACGAAATCAACCGACTCGAAATCAGGTTCGAAATCAGCTTCCGCATCGTCTGCGCTGGCAATGCCGGGTATGAGGATGGCGATGAGGAGTATCAGCCAATATGGTGGTCTTGTCATAAGTGTTGATTGAGGTCAACGATATTGCTTTCGGCCGTAAATGCCGATCCGGATGCAAAATTAATAAATAATCCTTTATCCCGGATAAAAAATGTAGCGAAATAGCGGGTGGATGGTTATAAATCTGAAAGAATGCGGCACCGTGGCCATCTCCGGCTCGGTGCCGCATTCCGCTTATTGTTTAAGGATATTATTCGTAGATAAGCTCGAAGTCATCGAGGTACATCGTAGAGCCTTCGCCGCCATCGAAATAGTCACCGAATTTCGATGCGGAACATACTATAATCAGGTATAGCGGCTTGTTCGTCTGAGCCCTTTCATTATAATCAAGGTTTATTTTGAGTTCCTGAAGAGCCCCGTCCGGTCCGTAATTGGACTGGTTAAAAGTATATTCGCCGTAGGCCAGAATGCAGTTGTCGTCTTTATTGAAGAGTTTTCGGTTACTGCTCTTAGTGCGTATCTCAACCGGTTCTGTTGAAAGTGCTACATAGATCTGTCCCGAGTCAAGATCTCCTTGCGCCAGATGTCCGTTTTTACTTCCGTTCTTGTCTGCTACGCCGGGACGATAATTGACCCAAACGCTCAATGCGGTAGGATGCGATCCGTTGTAGGGGCGTCCAAATTCGAGACGTCCGTCAGTGCCTTGCGTCTCAAGATAGGTTCCGGCAAAGAGGTTGCCTGCCGCAAATTTACCTGCAAATCCTCCAATTCCAACAAATTGAGAACGAAGTTTGGCTGATTTTTCTCCGGAATGGAACATATCGGTTGAGCCTTGGGTCAGTGTGACGTCCATGGTTGCCGAGCCGTGGTTGCCCGAGTCCCAGAACGTGCGTTCTCCTCCTGCTCCGGGAAGCAGGATTTTGCTGTTCTCAGAAAAATTAGACCATTCCTCCATGCTATAGTTCGGGATGATGAACGGCGATTCTGTGGTGAATTCATTGATCTGGCTGCCCGTAAATTCTCCGCAGCGAGCCCTGTACTGGTAGGTGGTGCCTGATTCCAGACCTGTGATGGTCACGGTCGGGGAACCTGCAGGAGCCGATGCCCTGCGCAGGATGCCTGAAGGTTCGGATGCTGCTACGAATTTCCAGTCATTTTCGCCCTTCTTGGTGTATTCCACACCGCGGATGTCGGTTCCATCGTAGGTAGACGACAATTTGAAAGGTATTGTAGCCGAATGAGCAAGCACAGCCATGCAGTCATTGTCGTCGATGGTATAAACCTCGATCGGGTCTGCTACCCTGATGGCTGCCTCGCTTCGGGCGATGCAGAGCGAATCGATTGTCTCGCGGCCTCCGTCATCCACTACCTTGATGAGGAATTTATGCTCCTTTCCCTGTTTGGGAAGACGGCGTATCACATCTTTCGATATGGTCAGGAATGCTGTCGCCACGGTTTTGTCGGCATTCATCTCAGGCTCGCTGAATTCAATGCCGTTGTCCTTACACAGATTGATGATGGTGGGCGATGCTTTGGTGAAGTTCACGGTCTTGTTTCCGGTAAGTTTTCCATTGGCAGCATCGCCGAGAAGTGTTGCCCATGAGCAGCACTTGGGTGTGAACTCCACATCGTCAAGACCGTCGAAACCGCATATTTGCAGGGATATGTTTTCAGGAATGTCCTCGTCTTCAAGACACACCACCTGATTCCTGATGTCGAAATCCACACCGGTTATGGTGGGGCGGCTGGCTATCAGCACGATTCCCGGATCAATGAGGTTCTCATCCTGAATCTCTATCTTTATGAAGGCTCCTCCCGTCTCCGGATCATCGGGTATCTCCGGGTCATACAAGATGTTGAATATGTAGTGGTGAGCCTGCTCCACTTCGATGGTTCAGTTTTTGGAAAAAGGTTTACCGTCTTTGCGTGTTCAGGTGATGGTGTATGTAAGATTCTTCTCATTGTCGGCCATCATGAAATATCCTCTGCTGTCGCCCTCTGCTTTAGTATAGG
>CAMWXO010000098.1 GCA_947178245.1 uncultured Porphyromonadaceae bacterium | reverse complement strand
AAATCGATAAAATAAAACCTATCCCGGGGGAATCTGACTGATGATAATATATTTTTTTAAAATTTGCATCTCTGCCATACCATTTTTCAAACCGATATGAGAAAGATTCTTTTACTGTTGATAGGAGTCCTGACTATTCTTCCTTGCGCGGCAGAAAAGGCCGCGACGGGATTCCTCATCGCGGGCGGCGGCAAGGCCGCTCCGATAGTGATTTCAGACAACGACTGGCCCGGCGTGGGCCGTGCAGCCGCTGATCTTGCCGACGACGTGAGGAAGGTGACCGGCATCAGTGCGGAGCTCCGGACTTCCGACAAGGCTTCCCTGCCGCGGAAAAGCGGCTCGGTCATAGCGGGCACCATCGGCCGGAGCAAACTGATCGACGGGCTGATTGCCGGCGGCAAACTGAATGTAGACTCCGTGAGAGGGAAATGGGAATCTTACGTCACCGACGTTATCGACGGAAATCTCGTGATAGCCGGAAGCGACAAGCGAGGCACGATCTACGGCATCTACGATCTGAGCGCAATAATGGGTGTGTCGCCCTGGTATTTCTGGGCCGACGTGCCGGTAGAGCATAAAGACAGGGTGGAATATACCGCGGGACGCGTGGTGACGCCTTCGCCGAAAGTGAAATACCGCGGCATCTTCATCAATGACGAATGGCCGTCGTTCGGGGGCTGGTGTGTCAATTCCTTCGGAGGCGTTAACTCGAAGGCATACGCCCGTATGTTTGAGCTTCTTCTGCGCCTCAAGGCCAATTATCTGTGGCCGGCGATGTGGGACACCGCCTTCAACGAAGACGACCCCGAATGTCCGCGTCTGGCCGACGAATACGGAATAGTGATGGGCACGAGCCATCATGAGCCCATGATGCGCGCCCACAAGGAGTACACCCGCCGCGACAGCATCGGGGCATGGGACTATGCCTCCAACCCGGAAAATATCGAGAAATTCTTCAGATACGGCATCGAGCGCAACAAGAATTTCGACAATATCGTCACCATCGGTATGCGTGGAGACGGCGATGTGGCTATGGGAAAGGGCGACGACACCGACAATATGGCCACTCTCCACAATGTGATAGATGCGCAGAGGCGTATTCTCGGAGATGTCTACGGGCGCCCCGACTCAGTGCCTCAGCTATGGGCCATCTTCACTGAGGTGCAGCGCTATTACGACGCCGGCTTCAACGTGCCTGACGACGTGACACTGCTTTTCTGCGACAACAACTGGGGCTATATCCGCCGCACGGCCCCGGCCGAAGAAAAGGGCCGCAAAGGGGGATTCGGCATGTATTATCATATCGACATGAACGGCGGCCCCTGGAACGACCGATGGATCAACACATCGCCTCTCCCGAAACTGAGGGAACAGCTGAATCTCGCATACAAGTCAGGTATCGACAGGATATGGATCATAAATGTCGGCGACCTCAAGCCCAAGGAAATTCCGATTGACTTCATCATGGACTATGCCTGGGATCCGGAAAAGACCGGCCCGGGCGACGAGAAGCGATGGCTCGAGCGTTGGAGCGCGCGGACTTTCGGGGAGGAGACGGCTGAGGAAATCGCGGATGTGCTTGCAAAATACCCGAAATACAATCTCTGGAGAAAACCGGAAGTGCAGACGGCCGGAATCTTCAGCGTCGAAAACTATAATGAGGCGGCACGCACCGATTCGCTCTGGGTGGCGCTTGAAGAGAAAGTGGAAAGCCTGAGTTCACGTATCGCGCCTGAAGCCCGCGATGCCTTCTATCAGCTCGTATATTATCCCGCCATGGCCTCGTCGGGAGTGGCGAGACTATACCTGGCGGCTGAACAGAACCGCTTTTACGCCTCGAAAGGAGACATCCGGGCCAATGAATATGCCGACCTCGCAAAGCAGCTGTTCGCAAGAGACGCGCGCCTGACAGAGATCTACAACGATTCGATAAGCGGCGGAAAATGGCGCGGCATGATGCAGGACAAGCATATCGGATATACACAATGGTTCATGCCCGACGACAATATCATGCCCGAACTGCAGTATGTGGAGCCTGAGGCAGCATCGAGATATGAAGCGGCAGAGCCCCCCATGACGGAATACGCCATCGCCGCACACAAGTATGCGCGGAATACAGGCACCGACAGCATGAACTGGATATTTCTCCCCGATCTTGGAAGAGGCGAGGGTTGCATGGGCATCGACAATGTGTCGGCACCATCCATAGAGCCCGGGAATGCCGCTCCCGCTCTCGAATACGATCTGAATATCGCCGGGGGCGACAGCATCACTTTTGCCATCGGCATCCTCCCGACCCAGGACGTGAATCCGGCCCGTGGACTGAGGCTCGCCCTGCAGCTTGACAACGGCGACCTGCAGGTGATCGACGCGCGAAGGGGACTGGTGGACACTTTCGACGAATATACTCCGGCCAATCTGAAGAAGTCAAAGAAACTGAAGCCCCTCCCTCCGGGGGGAAAGATGGCGCTCAACGGACATGGCAGAGGAATGCGCAACGAGGTCTTCGACAACCTCCGCTGGCTCGACGCCACATTCCCGGTGGAATCAGCCGGCCGCCACACGCTGAAGATCATCATGGTTGACCCGGAGATCGTGCTCGAGCGAATCGTGGTCAATCCCGACAACGGACGCTACAGCTACTTCGGCCCTCCGGAGAAATAGCCGCAGCAGCAAGCTGACATCCATTTCTCACGGGTGAGACTTGCACGGTAACATATTTTTATATATCTTTGAGGAATCTTTCGGGGCTATCCGGGAGATTCCTCTATGATATATTTTGTATAACCTAACAAATCACACCGTGAAAAAACTGATATTCAAGCTATTCCTCCTCATTATACTCTCAGGAAGCCACTACGCCGTCTCCATCGCGCAGGCAAACTACGACTTCTCGCAACTGAAAATGGAAAAACTCGGCCGGGGCGTGGTGGCCGTGAGGCAATCGCCCGAAAAAGTCAATATCTCATGGCGTTACCTGCCCGAGGATCCCGAATCGCAGACTTTCGACATCTACCGCAACGGACAGAAACTGAACCGGAACCCTTTGGCCGCCGCCACTTTTTACACTGACAATTACAGCGGGCTTGAAGCTGCCACCTACGAGGTGAAGCCGGCCAAAGGTCGGCTCTCAGGCACCTATACCCTCCCCGCTGACGCCCCCACAGGATATATCGACATTCCCATCGACAGGCCTAAGCTCGGAGTGGACGTCTGGGGGAAGGAATACTTCTACAATGCCAATGATGCCTCGGCAGCCGACGTGGACGGCGACGGCGAATATGAGATTATTCTCAAGTGGGATCCCACAAATTCGCACGATAACGCCCACGACGGATTCACCGGCCCGACATATCTCGACTGCTATAAACTCGACGGAACACGACTATGGCGCATTGACCTGGGCGAGAACATACGCTCAGGCGCCCACTACATACAGTTCATGGTCTATGACCTCGACGGCAACGGATGCGCCGAAGTGGTGTGCAAGACAGCCGACGGAACCATCGACGGCACGCGCCGCCTGATCGGATCGAACAAAGCCGACTGGCGCAACATGAAGGGGCGCGTCATAGCCGGGCCGGAATATCTCACCGTTTTCAACGGAAAAACCGGAGAGGCCATGAGCACAGTCGACTTCGAGCCGGCACGCGGACAGCTAAAGGACTGGGGCGACGGATATGCCAACCGCAGCGAGCGCTATCTCGCCGCCATCGCATATCTCGACGGGAAGCATCCCTCGGTGGTGATGTGCAGGGGGTATTATGCCAAGTCTGCGCTCGCCGCCTACGACTGGGACGGCAAAGAACTGAAACTGCGCTGGATCTTTGACTCCGCCACTCCCGGCAACGAAGCCTACGGCGGCCAGGGCAACCACAATCTGCGTGTGGCTGACGTGGACGGAGACGGATGCGACGAGATAATCTACGGGCAGATGACGGTGGATAACGACGGCAAAGGCCTCTACTCCACCGGAATGGGCCACGGCGACGCCATCCACCTTATCTGCGACCCCGACACAGGAAAGCATTATGTGTGGGGCTGCCACGAGAACAAGAAAGATGGTACCACCCTGCGCGACGCCGCTACCGGTGAGGTCATCTTGCGATACCCCATGAACAAGGACATAGGCCGCTGCATGGCGGCAGACATCGATCCCACTCACCGGGGCGTGGAACTATGGTCGCCAAGCAGCGGAGGCCTGCGAGCCTTTGACGGAGAACTGATAGTGCCCCAGAAAGAATTCAGGGGCGAGACAAGGAGTATCCTGCCGGTCAACTTCTGTGTGCTATGGGACGGCGACCTTCTCACCGAACTCCTCGACGGAAACGTTATCTCAAAATATAACTGGGAAACAAAAAGCATCGACCGTCTCGCCGAACTTGAAGGAGCAGCATCAAACAACTGGACTAAAGCGAATCCATGCCTGCAGGCCGATATTCTCGGCGACTGGCGCGAGGAGGTGGTGATGCGCACCCCCGACAACGAGCACCTGAGAATATACGTGACCGATATCCCGACCGACTACCGGTTTCATACCTTCATGCTCGATCCGGCCTACAGGGTGAGCGTAGCCAATCAGAACGTGGCCTACAACCAGCCGGCTGAACCGGGATTCTATTTCGGCCCCGACCTGAAAGGTAAGAAATTCAGAGGAACCTTCGTGAAGTAAGGATGAACAATCCCTTCGATTATATACCCGACACGCAATGCGACGCCGCTTTCCGGGCTCTCTGCGCGAGGCTCGACGGCATGAGGGCGTCGGATGACGACGCCGATGTGAATTTCTGCCGCGAACTCGACGAGGGGAAAATGCTCGGAGTGCTGATTGCGGAAGACGCAGCCGGAGAGCGGCATACGCTTTTCGCGTTTTCCGGGCAATTGGGTGCGGAGGGATTCTATCACGAAGGCTTCGCAGGGCCGGTGTTCGACTATCTCCGCCCTGAGGGATATTTCAAACGGAAAGAGGCCGACATCTCGCGGCAGACATCTGAAATAGCGGAATTTGAAACCAAGACCCTGGCGCGCGTGAGAAGAGACTTCGTGCAGGCTCAAGACAGACTTGGGGCGGAAGTGGCAGCTTTCAGGGAGTCATGCCTCCGCTCGAAGGCTGAAAGAGACGCCCGGAGGGCGTCGGGCTGCGCGGACGAGGCCGAGATACAGGCCATGACGCGCCGCAGTCAGCATGAGAAAGCCGAACTTCACCGGATGAAGAAAAGAGCCGCCGCCGAACTTCAGCCATACCGCGATGCCCTCGACCGGGCGCTCTGCCGGCTGAGCGACATGAAAGAGAGGCGCCGGGCCGACTCCGAGGCGCTTCAGGCCTGGCTATTCTCCAATTTCACGGTGCTAAATGCCCGGGGTGAGAGCAGAAGCCTGAGCGAGATCTTTGCCGCGACTTCATTCGTCGTTCCCCCTTCGGGCGCCGGCGAGTGCTGCGCCCCGAAGCTTCTTCAGGCAGCATATCTCGAAGGCCTGACACCCGTGGCGATGGCTGAATACTGGTATGGAAAGCCCAAAAGCGGCGAAGTGAGGATCCACGGCAGGCATTACCCTGCATGCCGCGGCAAGTGTCTGCCCATCCTGAGATGGATGCTTCAGGGCCTCGACGTCCATCCGCCACTCGACTGCGAGCGGGAGGCAAAAGAGCCCCTGACGCCGGAGATTATTTTTGAAAACGAATGGTTTTGTGTGATTGAAAAGCCTTCGGGTATGCTCTCAGTGCCGGGCAAGGGCTCCGCAGTTTCGGCCGAGCGATGGCTGCAGGAGATATATGGCCCCGACAGAGACGTGAGAATGGCCCATCGCCTCGACCGCGACACTTCCGGACTGCTTGTAGCGGCCTTCGGCCCTATTGCATTGAAAACGCTCCAGT
>CAMWXO010000097.1 GCA_947178245.1 uncultured Porphyromonadaceae bacterium | reverse complement strand
TGTATCTGCTCCAGCGCAAGATTTATCACGGGGGCGATCTGCGTCACCTCCCTCTTTATCTGATTCTGCGATATGTCGAAAAGCAGGGCCTCCGCCTCCTGCAGAAGGTCGTCTACGTCATTGCCCTCGTCAAATGCCTTGGTCTCGATGTTGGTGGCGTATGTGATAAGGCGCCTCGCAAGATATTTCTGAGCCACTATCTTGGCGTGATACTCCACGTTGGCGGCACTGTAGATGTTTGAGGTGAGGCTCGTGATCTTGACCGGGCCGCCCACGCCCTCCAGATCACCGTTGGAGCGCAACTGCTCCACCACGGTGAGCATGTCGATGGGGCGCTGGCTGAGGCCAAGCTGCATTATGGCGTTGAAGATCTTCTGATGTGCGGGGTCGTAGAAACTTTCAGGTGTCAAGATGTCGCACACGTTCATGTACGCGTCTTTCTCAATCATGAGAGCGCCGAGCACGGCCTCCTCGAGATCCGTATCACGGGGAGGAAGCTTGCCCGTGGCATCTGTCATCGGGGCGGCCGCCCTGCTCTGCCACTTCCGGGAATTTGAGTTCTGCTCCAAGTTCTTGATTATGAATATTTGAGTGATTCCACCTCTTCAGTCGTCATCGGGATGCCCGGGCCAAGCCTGCGGTGACCGCCCGACGTGATGAGATAATCTTCTTCATTACGCACACCTCCGAAACCGAGCCATTTCTCCGCTTCGGCATAATTGATGAAATCCTTGTGCTGCCCCTCGCTTTTCCAGAGAGCAGTGAGTTCGGGCATGAAGTAGATGCCCGGCTCTATGGTGAATACGAATCCTTCTTCGAGCGGGCGCGCCAGACGCAGCGATTTCAGGCCGAACATAGTCGATTTCGGCTCTCCGTCGTAGCCGACCCACACCTCTCCGAGATTCTCCATGTCATGCACGTCGAGACCCATCATGTGGCCGAGACCCGTAGGGAAGAACATCGCGTGCGCACCGGCAACGACAGCCTCATCCACGTCACCCTTCATTATTCCGAGATCCTTGAGTCCGGATGCGATAGTGCGGGCAGCCTGCAGATGCACCTCCCTGAAAGGCACTCCGGGACGCAGCATGGCTACGGCAGCGCGTGAGGCGGCCTGCTGAAGGTCGTAGATCACTTTCTGACGTTCGGTATAGCGAAGGTCTACCGGAGAGGTAGACGACATATCGCCAGCATATCCCATGGGAGTCTCCGCTCCCGCATCGAGCAGGAACAACTGTCCCGACTCGAGAGTATTGTCGTAGGAATGATTGTGAAGGATCTCGCCGTGCACCGTGGCGATAGTCGGGAATGAGCAACGCATACCGTTTTCCATAGCCACCTTCTCCACGATGGCGCGCATCTCATATTCCTTCATCCCGGGCCGGGCGGCCTTCATCGCGGCCTTGTGCATCATCGCCGTCACCGTGCAGGCCTTCTCTATCTCGGCTATCTCCTCGGCGCTCTTATGGTTGCGCATGTCTACGACAGCCTTGATAAGCGGCACCGACGGCACCGCGCCCCCGGGCTGCAGATCGAGCAGACTTAGGAGTTTAAGCTCGTGATCGGCACGATAATAAGGTATATAATGGATTGGCGAGGCGGCTGCACGTGCTCTGTCGAGATAGGGCTTCAGTTCAGACGAGGGCCTGACATCGCCGACACCGGCCTTGGCAGCGAGCTCCCGCAGGGTGGGCTGGTTGCCCGTCCATACGATAGCATCGATGGTGAGCTCGTCGCCGAAAAGTATGTCGCGGTCATTATCTATATCTATCACGGCGTTGAGTCCGTCGTGGCGGAGGCCGAAATAATACAGGAAGGTGGAATCCTGGCGGAATTCATATTCGTTGTCGTGATAGTTCATCCCCACGAGGTCGTTGCCGAGAAGCAGCACGAGACCTTTGCCGAGACGTTTCTTCAGTTCAGCCCTGCGGCTGACGTAAGTGTCGGGTGAAAACATATTGGAATAATTTGCAATTGTGATAAGCGCGATATCCCCGCAGGGATTCCATCCACAAAATTAACCAAAAGTTTTGAATCGGCCAATAATGCGCGGCAAAAAAAGACCCCGTAAAGACAGATGTCCTTGCGAAGTCAGACAAAAAAAAGCACAATGCCTGCAAGCATCATGCCCTGAAATTTTCATATCAGCCTACGAGGGCCGCGATGATTTCTTCGTCGTTAGTGGCGAGGGAGATTTTTCCTTCGCGTCCAAGCCATCCGAAGGCAGCCATCAGTTCATCTTTCTTGAGTTTGGTTGCTTTCTTCAGCTGCTTCAGACCGAGTGCACGATCATCGGCTTTCTCCAGGGCCTTGTAAACTTCTCCGGCCCATGTTCCAATTGATTCTATCGTCATACTTTTATTAATTTTGTGCTACGGAATCCTCAAATCCTATAGCGGTTATCGTGTCTAATTTATACTAATACAACAATCGCTATTGTCAAAATGTTCAGGAAAGGACATCTCAATCAAGCAGTTTTCTTCCGATCCTTGCCGCCTCTTCCGGGTCGGCGGCACGCCTGAACTCATCTTCCATAAGGAATACGTATTTATATCTGAGCACACGCCTCACCCTGTCGCGGAGCACGGAGGAATCTAACTGTCCGCGTCTCACGGCATTGCAGATGCCGGCTATCTCGGTGCGCGTATCCGACGGGGCGAGAACCAGGTCGGCCCCGGCAATGATGGCATCGGCTGCCGACGCCCCTCCGGCTCCCCGCATATTGATGGCATCGGTGATCACCAGACCGGTGAAACCCATCCGCTTCCTGAGCAGGGAATCAAGCACTTCGGGCGATACGGTCACGGGGCGCACCACGCTGTCGAGCGCGGGAGCGTGGAGATGCGCCGTCATCACTCCGCTCAGCCCTGCATCTATATAGCGGCGGAAAGGCAGGAGATCTTCTTTTTCGAGATGGGTGAGCGATTTCCTCACCTCGGGCAGCCGCACGTGAGAGTCGGCGTCAGCACTGCCGTGACCCGGGAAATGCTTGGCCACGCTTATGGCGCCGCCGTCTTCCACACCCCTCGCGTATGCGCATCCGAGGCGTGCCGCCCGTTCCGGATCGCTTCCGAAGCTGCGCGACCCTATCACGCCGCCGGGGTCTGACTTCCCTTTCGGGAGCACATCAAGAACCGGGCCGAGCACCATATTGATGCCCGAGGTGCGGCTCTCGCGCGCCACCTCATAACCGTAGTCATACATCAGCTCCTCTTCCACCTTCGGCGAGATCTTACCGTTGCGGGGATATCGAGGCATGTCTTCAAGCCTCATCGCCAGCCCCCATTCGGCATCGATAGCCACGAAAGGAGGCACCCTCATCATGGCCGAGAGCGTGTCGCTGATTATCCTCGCCGCATCTGAGGTGCCCTTCAGAAGCACCACTCCCCCTATCTTGCAGTCGGCGACATACTCACCGAGCGAGCGGATCGAGACCCGGTCGGCTTTTGAGTACACGGCCGGCATCACGAGTTGCCCGGCCATTTCCTCAAGAGTCATGCCTGCTATGATGGAATCAGCCCAAATCAGGGCAGCGTCAGGTGCGGAAACCTCGGCAAGAGAGTCGGCGGGGCAAGCGTCATCAGGAGCCACGGGGGCGGCGGAACGCCGGCATCCCCCGGCCATGATCATCGCGGCTGAAAGAGCTGAAAGAAGGGAGAGGCGTATCATAAGCGTCGATTATTCCTCCTCCAAATATATGAACCTCGGCGAGGAATCGGCCTGAAGCGGAAGCCCGAGCCTCTCGTGAGCGGCCACATATCTCATTATTGGCACGCACAGTTCCGGATCGTCGGCAAATATCCATTCCCCGTTGGCCATGCTTTTCATATCATCGTTGCCCCAGGCCACATAGTCGATGGTGCCTACGGTGTAGATACGCTCCGGATCTATCTCGTCAAGTCCGACGGAGGCATGCAGCATATTCCCTTTGGCATCGCTCACCACACGCACATTCCCGCTGACCGCCTCGCCACCCTTGCCGGCAGCCACCCGCAGGGTCTCGAGCAGGTCACGCCCGCTTATGCGCATCACCACATAGCGGTTGCTGAATGGGAAGGTGTTCATGATGTCGCCTTTGGTGACGTTGCCCTTCAGTATAGTATTCCTTATCCCTCCCACATTCATTATCGACAGGTCGAGACCGGGAGTGTCGGGATTAACCTGCCTGATGGAGTCAAGCACAAGATTACCATACCACATTCCGAAATCGGCAGTCCAGTTAGGGAATGCACCCGTGCGGGTGGCATTCCTGAGGTCAAGAGCAGACTTGCCAATGACATCTCCCGTGATTTCGGTCAGCTTATCTGTGAAAGGCTGAATGAATGCCTTCATCTCAGGATCGAGCGATGCGTCCGGGAAGCGATCGGTCACCTCTATCAGACTGTAACGGTAGTCGGCCGGGGTGTCTTTACCGATCCGGTCGAGATCTATCTTGATCTGGCCGAGATATTTGCCGCTTTTGCCCGTCTGGACTATAAGCACCGGGCGCCCCTCGGCGTTCTCCACGAGCGAGGGATATTGCTCGGGGTGGGCCGGATCTATCAGCGTGTGGCTGTGGCCGCCTATGATGATATCTATATCTTTCGAGCCCGCAGCGAGTTCCGGATCAGTGGTCTTGTCATTATCTTTCGTATATCCGATGTGCGAGATCGCCACCACCAGATCGCAGCCCTTCTTGTGCTTGAGGAATGCGGCGGTCTCATTTGCCGATTCCAAGACGTCTCTGAATTTCATGCCCTCATAGTTAGGCTGGGCCACGATCGACGAGGGATCGATATTGATGCCGATAAAACCGATCTTCTTTCCCCCTATCTTCCTGATGGCGTAGGGCTTGAACAGCCCTTCGGCCGCAGTGCCGGTGAAATCGTAGTTGGTGGAAAGACGCTCCGCGGTCAGCATCCTTTCCTTCTCTGCAAGACTTTCGAGACCATTGTCAAACTCATGGTTGCCCAGAATCGAGAAGTCGAGCCCGAGCATGTTCTGTAGCGGATACTCCACATCGCCTTTGAAGAATTTGAAATAGAGCGATCCCTGCACCTTATCGCCGGCATCGATCAGGATCACATCGTGGTTTGCCGCCCTCACCGAGTCGATGATGGCCTTGCGCTGGAGCACCCCTCCCCTGCCGTCTTTGTCGGGCATGATCAGCGAATGGGTGTCGGTGGTATGCAGTATGGTTAAATCGCGTGCGGCGACCTGCATGGTCGCCGCAACGCACGATAAAATGAGCAATATCTTCTTGATCATAGCTGACTTATTATGTCAGATTCTCTCCCGGCCGGGAAGAATCATCGATCATATTTTTCAACTTATAAGATTTTCACCGGTCATCTCCTTGGGCTGCGGGAGTCCGAGGATGTGGAGCAGCGAAGGAGCCACATCGGCCAGACGGCCATCTTTCACCTTGGCGTTCTTGTCGCCGATATAGATGAAAGGCACCGGATTGAGCGAGTGGGCCGTATTGGGGCTGCCGTCCTCGTTCATTGCATGGTCGGCGTTGCCGTGGTCGGCGATGATGATGCTCTCATATCCGTGGGCGAGGGCGGCCGTCACCACCTTCTTAACGCACTCGTCAAGAGCCTCAACAGCTTTCTGAATGGCGGGATACACTCCGGTGTGGCCCACCATGTCGCCGTTTGCGAAATTGACCACGATAAATCCATATTTCTCCGAGTCGATGGCCTCGACGAGCTTCTCGGTCACTTCGGGAGCCGACATCTCGGGCTTCAGGTCGTAGGTCGCCACTTTGGGAGAAGGCACGAGAATACGGTCTTCACCTTCAAAGGGAGCCTCGCGGCCGCCGTTGAAGAAGAATGTCACGTGGGCATATTTCTCAGTCTCCGCAATGTGAAGCTGCTTCAATTGCTTTGCCGAGAGGTAT
>CAMWXO010000096.1 GCA_947178245.1 uncultured Porphyromonadaceae bacterium | reverse complement strand
TGGGCTAGTATATTTTTATATTAGACAGGTCTAAAGCGCATCCATTGAAATATAACCAACAAAATCTTAATAACATGCATTTAACCGCCAAAGACCTCGAGACCCTCGCAAAAAGAGGAATCTCGGAAGCAAAACTCGAAGAGCAGATACTGATGCTCAAGGAAGGCTTTCCCTATCTGAAGATAGAGGGAGCCGTCACTCCCGGACACGGCCTTACAGTAGCATCACCCGAACTCATACGCCAGAGCGAGGAAATGTGGCTCAAATATCTGGCCGGAGGAGCCAAAGTGATGAAGATGGTGCCGGCAAGCGGCGCCGCATCGCGTATGTTTAAAGATCTTTTCGCATTCCTGAATGGAAAAAGTGACAAACCCGACAACGACTTCATCAAGAAATTTTTCGAGAATATCGAGAAGTTCGCTTTCTTCCCGAAACTGAACTTCCTGTGTCTCCAGCTGTTTGGCTACAGCATCGACTCACTCGTAAAGATGGGACGCTACAAAGATATCGTAGACATACTTCTCTCCAACTCCGGAATGAACTATGGCAAGCTCCCCAAGGCGCTCCTCGAATTCCATAAGGAGACGGGAGGAAGCCGCACGCCCCTGCAGGAACACCTCGCCGAAGGCGCCCAGTATGCAGCCGGCAAAGACGGCAAGGTTCATCTGCACTTCACTGTGTCGGAAGACCACGTGCCTCTCGTGCAGGCCAAGCTTGAGGAAATCAAAGGCGTGATGGAACATGCCTACGGAGTGGAATACGACATAACGCTGAGCGTGCAGAAGCCTTCGACCGACACCGTGGCCGCCACCATGCAGGGCGAGCCCTACCGCGAGAACGAAGAACTCTTCTTCCGCCCCGGCGGACACGGCGCTCTCATCGAGAACCTCAACGATCTTGACGCAGATGTAATTTTCATCAAGAACATAGACAATCTCGTGCCCGACGCCCTGCGTCAGCCTACGATCAGCTTCAAGATGGTGCTCGGAGGAGTCCTTGTGGGAGTGAAGAAGAAAATAGACCAGTATTGCGAGGCGCTTTCCAAGGGCGTTCCCTCGGGCGAAACCATGGTGGAAATGCTCGACTTCCTCCGCAGCAAACTCTGCGTGACCCACGACAAGGCAGCGGAAATGTCGCCCGAAGAACTCCGCGACTATCTGTTCTCGAAATTCAATCGTCCCACCCGCGTCTGCGGAATGGTGAAGAACGAAGGCGAGCCCGGCGGTGGCCCGTTCCTCTGCTATAACTCCGACGGCACTGTGAGCCCTCAGATACTCGAATCTTCTCAGATCGATCCGCATGACAAGGAGGCGCAGAAACTCCTGAAGGAAGCCACTCACTTCAATCCGGTGGATCTGGCCGTAAGCATCAAGGACTATAAGGGAAAGAAATTCAACCTTCCCGACTATGTGGATAAGGCCACGGGCTTCATATCAGTGAAGAGCCGCGACGGAGTGGAGATAAAGGCGCTCGAACTTCCGGGCCTCTGGAACGGAGCCATGAGCGACTGGAACACCGTGATGGTGGAAGTGCCCGTGGAGACGTTCAACCCCGTGAAAACGGTCAATGACCTTCTCCGCCCCACTCATCAGCCATCCTGAAAGATACTAAAAATCAACCCGGAAATCCGAAGATTACAAAAATCTTCGGATTTTTTTACATCAGTGAATAAACCTTTCCAAATGTTATCAGTCTTAAATATCGTACTCCACAACTTAAAACAGTGTCATGTCTAAAAGAATCTTCACAGCGTTGTCAATTATTCTCCTGTCAGCCGCCGCGCTGGCGGCAGCAACCATAAAAGGAAAAATAATCGACAGCCAGGGTCAGCCTCTCACCGGAGCCACGGCAACTCTTCTCTCTCTTCCTGACTCCATCATCAAAGGAGGATCAATGGCAGACGCCGACGGACTCTTCAGTTTCACCAAGATAAAAGCCGGACGATATGCACTGAAAGCTTCCATGACCGGAATGGAGACGGTAATCACCGATTTCCAGATTGCCGATACAACACGGACGCTGATCATTCCCCCCATCAAGCTCCACGAGAACTCCACTATGCTCAAAGACCTTGTAGTGAAAGGCGTGAAGGCGGCTGTGGTGGCCAAGGAAGACACGCTCGAATTCAATGCCGATTCATTCCATACCACAGAGAATGCAGTGGTGGAAGACCTGCTGAAGAAACTACCCGGAGTTGAGGTGGGCAGCGACGGAAGCATCACCTCAAACGGCAAGACAATATCCAAGATTCTCGTGAACGGAAAGGAAGTTTTCGGCGACGACCCCCAGATGACCACAAAAAACTACAGCGCCAAGGTGATATCGAAGGTGCAGGTGGTAGACCGCAAGAGTGAGCAATCCCGGCTCACGGGCGTGGACGACGGCGAGGAGGAGACCATAATCAACCTCGAGGTGAAGAAAGGCATGGAAGAAAACTGGATAGGCAACATTCGCGGAGGCTACGGCACCGACAGCCGCTATACCGGCAATCTCTTCCTCACACGGGTTGGCGACGGCAGCCAGTTTACTATCATAGGCCAGGCCAATAACGTGAATGAGCTGGGCGGCCGGGACATGGGCCGCGGCAGTTTCAGCATGGGCGGTGGCAACGGCGGAATCACAACATCGCAGACACTCGCCATGAACTTCGCACTTGGCGATGAGAAGAAGTTCGCCATCGGCGGCAACGTGCGCTATATGCACAAGAATCAGGATGTGGAGACATCGAGCGAGACAATGAATCTTCTCGCCGACTCGGTAAGTTACCAATCGGCAAAATCAAATTCACGCGACGAAGGACATAACCTTGATGCTCAGTTGCGCCTTAAATGGGAGATTGATGACAACAACACGTTCGATTTCCGTCCGTCGTTCAGTCTCAACCGCCGATACTCCGTCTCAGGCTCTGAGACACATCTTTTCGCCGGCGATGAGGCCCACACACCAGTGAATAGCCAGATCAGCGACCGCAATAATCACGGCAACAACTGGAGCACTTCGGGAGAAGTGACATTCGTACATCGTTTTCCCCAGAAGAAAGGACGCTCTTTCAGCGTGAGGGCTGAATACTCATTCACCAACAACAAGCAGTATGGCACCTCGCTTTCTGAAATCACCCGCTATCTGCTGGAGAATGAAGACCGCGACGAAGATCTGTTTCGATTCACCGACAACAGGTCATGGAACAACAATATCAGCGCCCGAGTGACCTGGACTGAACCGATTGGCAGACCGGGCAACTTCTTGGAATTTGCCTACCGCATCAATTCGAGGCGCTCGAATACCGACAAATACGTCTACAACCTTCCTATCGATCTTCTCGAAGGAAAACCCGGCGATTATATCATGCCCGACTTCAACTTTCTGCCCGAGGGTGGCGTGATGTCTGACGACCTGTCAAACAGATTCCGTAACGACTTCCTCACCCAGAGCATTAGACTCGGATATGTGCACACCACCAAAGAGATGAACCTCAACGCAGGACTCGAGCTGACCCCCTCGAGCAGCAAGAGCATCGACCTCATAATGTCGGAACGCAACATCCCGAGAAGAAACGTGCTGAACTTCGCTCCTTTCTTCCGCTTCCGCTATAAGTTCACGAGACACAGATCGATCAACGTGCGCTATAACGCCCGCTCGCAGGAGCCGTCGATGACCCAGTTGCAGCCTGTGGCCGACGTGTCTGACCCCATGAATATCAAGGTTGGTAATCCAGACCTGAAGCCCACGTTCACTCAGCGGCTCTTCGCCAACTTCAACGACTTCGACATGGATAGCCAGCGATCTATCTTCGCCATGCTGATGGGATCTTATACGGTAAACAACGTAGTCAGCATGACCACCACCGACCGCACCACAGGAGCCCGCACATCTACCTACACCAATACATCGGGCGACTTCAATATAACGATGCGCGGTATGTTTAACCAGCCTTTCCGCAACCGTAACTGGCGTGTATTCGGCAATCTTATCGCCGAATACAAATCAGAGGCCGGATATCTCGATGGTGACTACAACCGAAGCGGTTCATATAAGCTCGACCCGCGCGCAGGTATCACTTTCTCTACAGAGATAGTACAGATTTCGGCAAATCCGTCATATTCATGGCAACTCGCCACCAACACACTTCCCAGACAGCAGAACCGCAACAACTCAAGCTACGGATTCGACACAGACTTTACACTCACGCTTCCTTTCGGGCTTGAAATGGGCACCAATCTGCACTATTCCAAGACCAACGGCCTCTCGGCAGGCTATGACTCCCAATCGTGGATCTGGAACGCCAATATCCTCTACACGATACCCGGAACCTACGGCCTGAACATATTCGCCGAAGCCCACGATCTTCTTGGCGACACGAAGAATATCTCCCGCATGGTGTCATCATCCACCATCGTGGACTCCCGCTACAACAATCTTTCACGCTACTTCATTTTCGGTCTGAGTTGGCGCTTCAACTCGGCCACGATGAAGAAGAAAAAGGATGTCTCACCCGACGGCGACATGCCAATGCCCGGCCCCGGAATGATGGGGCCTGGTGGCCCTGGCGGTCAGCGTCCCTCAGGGCCTCCTCCGGGTGGATTCGGGGGCGGAAGACCTTTCTGACACATTTAAACACATTGAGATTCATGCAAACTATTCCATTCATAAAGACAATCATTAGTTTTTCCACGGCAGTCGTAGCGATTACGCCTGCCGTGTCCTTCTCTCAGACACCTGCACATGAGTTCAGGCGTGATATGCCGGTCTTTCTCGACAGTCTTAAGACTGAGCTCACTTATCCACTCGCCTGGGGCAATAGCCCACTGACGGACTTCAACGAGTGGAAAGAATCTACACGCGAGCGGCTGTTTGAAGAAATGCTTCCGCCTCCTCCACGTGCCATTGCCTATGATATGAAAATTATCGGGAGCGAACGTCGCAACGGCTACACAGCCTACAAAATAGAATTCAACCTTACCCGATACTCCCGAGTCAAGGCTTATCTGCTCATTCCCGACGGAGAGGGGCCTCATCCCGGAGTGGTAGCCCTTCATGACCACGGGGCTCACTTCACCATCGGCAAAGAAAAGATGGTGCGTCCGTTTGGAGTGGATCAGTCAGTGGCCGATGATGCCGACGCATGGGCCGACAACCTTTATGAAGGCCGGTATGTAGGCGATTTCCTTGCAGAAAACGGCTATGCCGTGCTCAGCACCGATGCCCTGATGTGGGGCGAGCGCGGATGCGCCGAAGGGAGCGACAACACCCATCTCGCATCTGTAGCGGGCAACATGCTGCAACTCGGACGTAACCTGTCGTCGTGGATGACCTACGAAGACGCCTACGCTACGGAATTCTTCGCATCGCTTCCCGAAGTGGATGCCGAACGCATCGGATGCACCGGACTCTCGATGGGAGGCTACAGGGCATGGATGCTCGCAGCGGTTTCGCCACTCATCAAGGCTACCGTAGGAGTATGCTGGATGACGACTGCCGACGCCATGATGCATTGGAAACTCGGGCGGCATGAAAGAGGCGGATATGCCAACAATCTGGGTGGCGTGCGAAACCTTCTCGACTATCCACATATCGCCACGCTCGCGTGCCCCAACGCCATGATGCTCATCAACGGAGAAACCGACAAACTCTTCAAGCCGGTAGCCGTAAAGGAATGCTACGGCATCATGCACGACGTCTGGCACTCCCAGCATGCCGACGACAAGCTGGAGACTCATCTGCTGCCTATGGGTCACGAAATGCCCAGACATGTGCAGGATCTGACTCTCAACTTTTTACGCAAACATCTGTGATTTTTTTTGAAAAAAAGTCTTTGAAAATTTGGTAGGCTCGGAAAAAAGTTGTAATTTTGCAATGCTTTTCGGGAGAAACCTTGCGAAGCCTTTAGTGGAATCTTCCGAC
>CAMWXO010000095.1 GCA_947178245.1 uncultured Porphyromonadaceae bacterium | reverse complement strand
CCAAGGACTCCCTGATTATGAGTCAGGTGCTCTGACCAACTGAGCTATAGGACCGTCGGATTTGGCGTCTCTCCTGTGAATCTTGCTGTCTGTGTGGCAGTTGATGCTTTCAAGAGGACGATCCGCTCTTATTTCGACTGCAAAGTTAATGCATTTTTTTCGGTTTTCCAAATCTTCTTCCGCTTTTTTTTTAAATTTGCGGTTTCTTCGGTTTTTTTATGTATCTTTGCACATCGGAATGCCTTTCATCATCGGGATTTCTGCCGATAGCTGACAAGCCTTCCGGCCGCAGGCTGTTTGACTGCAAATTAATGATTATATATCTGCATGTTATGGTTACACTCAGGGATACTCTGATCAATATGAGGCGGCGTCTCGATCCTTTTTTCGACCGTAGGGAGCGAGAAGCCGTAATCCTGCTTATCTTCAGCTATCTTAAGCAATGGAGCAGGGTAGATCTCATCATCAACGAAGACAAGGAAATCTCTGACTACACTCAGCAGCAGATCTCCTCAATTGTTGACCGTCTTGTGCTTGGAGAACCTATTCAGTACATCACCGGCGAAGCGAGATTTCATGGTCTTGATTTCCACGTTGAGCCGGGAGTGCTTATCCCCCGTCCGGAGACTGAGGAGCTTGTCGATTGGATTCTCGAAGATTACGATAGTCCTGACCTCCGCATTCTTGATGTGGGCACCGGGTCAGGGTGCATTGCAATCGCGCTCGCAAGGGCATTGCCGTTCCCTCAGATATCGGCTCTTGATATTAGTCAGCAGGCTATCTGCGTGGCCAGGCGCAATGCTGAAGCGCTCGGGGTGAAGGTTTCATTTATAGGCAGCGATATGTATTCGTGGAAAGCAGCGCGGGCATCGCTTGATATCGTAGTGTCCAATCCCCCTTATATCGCTCCTGATGAGATTCCTGAAATGGAAGTAAGGGTGAAGGAATATGAGCCGGGAGTAGCTCTATTTGTCGGTCAAGACGATCCGATAAAGCCATATCGCCGGCTTGAGGATATTGCCGGCGAAGCACTCGTGTCGGGCGGCAGGCTTTATATGGAGCTTAATCCGCGCTTTGCCGCCGAAGTGGCAGCATTGTTCACTCCCGGGCGGTGGAGTGATGTGGAGATACGGCGGGATTCATACGGCAAGGAGAGAATGCTGAGGGTAACAAGGCTTTGAGGTGGTGATGGAACAAAGAAAAAAAAAGCGTCAGCCTTCGCGCGATGAGATGCTACTGCGTATGGCCGGACTCTGTGCCGCGTCGGAGCAGTGCGTAGCCGGAGTGAGGGAGAAGATTCTCAAGGCCGGTCTTACGCCGGACGATGCCGAAGCCATAACGCGCTATCTTATGGAAAACAAGTATATCGACGACTCGCGCTTCGCCCGTGCCTTTGCGGCGGATAAGGTGCGTTTTGCGGGCTGGGGAAAGTTCAAGATAAGGATGGCTCTCCGCATGAAAGGTATTGCCGACAGCTATGTGGCCGATGCCTTGTCATATATAAATGAGAAGGATTACGCCGAGGCATTGTCAAAAGCCATCGTTGCAAAAGCGCGTCAGCTCAACCTCTCCGATGTGGCCGACCGGCAGCGCCTTTACCGGCATCTCGCATCGCGTGGATTCGAGTCTCATGTCATCATCCCGGCCATAAGGGAATATATGCGCACCAATCTCTGAACCATGCCATGAATCTGCTCCGCGATCTATTCGATTTTTTTCTGCCCCGCACTTGCCACATCTGCGGGTGCCGGCTGCGCGATAGCGAAGAGTTTTTCTGCGTGCGTTGCGTGGAGTCGCTTCCCCGGTCGCTCTATCATCATTCGCCCATGAATCCCATGGAGCGGCGCTTCGCGGGCATGGTGCCATTCGTGCGCGCCACAGGGCATTTCATCTATTCAAGAAATTCTCGTCTCGCTTCAGCCATCCATGACATGAAATATCGCCGTTTCCCCAATGTGGGGCGGCGGCTCGGCGAGATAGTGGGCTCCGAACTTCTGAGCGCCGGCTTTTTCGACGGCGCTGATGTCATCGTTCCCGTGCCAATGCACTGGTTCAAGCAGGCCCGTCGCGGCTATAACCAAACCGACTTCATAGCGAGGGGCATCTCCGCGGCCACGCAGCTTCCGGTGTCACGCTCGCTGCGGTCGTGTCGCGCCCATAAGTCCCAGACCTCTAAGACACTTGCCGAGCGTCAGGCCAATCTCGCCGGCTCCTTCCGGGTGGCCGATCCTGATGCGTTGCGGGGTAGGGGAGTGGTGATTGTAGACGATGTGTGCACCACCGGCGCCACGCTGCGTACGCTTGCCGAGGCTGTTATGGCGCAGGTGCCGGATTGCCGCCTCTACCTCCTCACGCTCTGCGTCACCATCTGAGACCGAACAAATTCCCCCGTTTTGTTGTCTGATAGTAGTACGAGCAGTTATGAAACTGCTTAAAAGTAAGATGAGAGGTGCTTTTTTTGATATTGTCAGCATTTTTTTTGGAATATTGCCGATAATGTCGTAAATTTGCACTATCATTGGAAGAATGTTGTGTGATGTGTTCTCTCCTACGTTAATTCCAAGAATTCAGATTATGAATACTCCAGACAAAATGCTTGCAGAGAAACTTCTGCATATCAGTGCCATAAAACTTCAGCCCTCCTCGCCGTTCGTGTGGAGTTCCGGCTGGAATTCCCCTATCTATAACGACAACCGCAAGGCGTTGTCATATCCCGATGTGCGTAATTTCATCAAAATCGAGATGGCGCGCCTCATCATGGAGAAGTTCCCCGAGGCTCAGGCAGTGGCATCGGTAGCCAACGGCGCCATAGCCTTCGGCCTTCTTGCCGCCGACGCCATCGGCATTCCCTTCGCCTACGTGCGCGACACTCCCAAGGATCACGGACTTGAAAACACTATCGAGGGCAATCTCAAGCCCGGCTGGAAAGTAGTGGTGATCGAAGACCTTGTCTCCACCGGGGGCACATCGCTGCGTGCGGTAGAGACAGTGAGCAACGCCGGATGCGAAGTGATAGGTATGGCGGCGCTTTTCAACTATGAGTTTCCCGTTGCCCTCAAGCGCTTCAGGGAGGCCAATCTCACCGTAGTGTCGCTCTGCAACTATACTTCGATGCTTGAAGTGGCTGAAAAGATACATTTCATAAGCAATTCGGAAGCACGCACACTCCGCGAATGGCGTGAGAATCCCGGCGACTGGATGCCGGAACCGACCACAAATCTATTGTAAAGAAAAACAGAAAAGATATGGCTTCATATAAGAGTGAGGAAGTGCCCATCAAGGCATCCGCTTCAAAAGTCTTCTCCCGTCTCTCCGATTTCAAATCACTCGGAGAACTACTTGCAGAGATCCCTACCGACAAGATTCCGGCCGACAAGCGTGAAATGTTTGACAGCATCAAGCTTACAGACGATGTCATCGAGCTCCCCGGCGGCCCGGTGGGATCGCTCCGCCTCCGCGTAGTGGAGCGCACTCCCGACACGCGCATCCGTCTCGAAGGCGAAGGCACCCCCGTGCCTCTTTCCCTTCAGCTTGACATAACGCCTGTAGATGAGGAATCATGCCGCGCCATGGCAAAGGTAGATCTCGAGATTCCTGCCATGCTCCGCCCCATGATATCGGGCCCCATGCAGAAGATGACGGAGCAGTTTGCCCAGGTGCTCAGATCCATACCTTTCTCATAAATCTGCGGTAAACTTTCCGTCGCGCCGATGCAGTCTTCTCCACGTCGCAGTCTTCTGTCTCTTATCCTGAGAGGCAGCCGTATGGTGTTGCTGATAGTGATGCTGTCGGCCGTCGTGTCGTGCAATCAGCTTGACGATGACCGCATCCCGTCGCTCCCGGTCTACATCAATCTTTCAGGTGCCGGCATGTGGAACTCTTATGGAGTCTCCGGAGTGGGCATCTCGCGCAGCTTCATCAATGCCGACGGCATCCTGAGTCCGGCGGGCTTTCATTTCTCGGCCAATACCCACTTGGGCTTCGGAGGAGTGCTTCTCATCGGAGGGGTAGATCCCTTCACGTCCGATCCCGACGTGCCTCTGGCCTACGATCTTGCATGCCCCGTGGAGCGTGACCCCTCGGTGAGGGTATTTATAGATCAGGAGACGCTTGAGGCCGTCTGCCCCGTGTGCGGTTCGCGTTTCGACGTGGTGCTCGCCGGAGGCAGTCCGGTTGCCGGGCCGGCACTCACCGGAAATTACAAATATGGCCTCCGGCGCTATTATTGCGACCCGGCTCAGGGTGGTGGCTATATCGTGCACAACTAATTAAGTGTGACTGAAGATGGAAGATCTCTTTAATATGATTCTTCATGGCCTCCTTATCGGAATAGTGGTGTCTGCTCCGATGGGCCCGGTCGGCATCTTCTGCATACAGCGCACTCTCGACCGCGGGCGGCTTTCCGGTTTCTACACCGGCGTGGGCGCGGCGGTCTCCGATCTCATCTACTGCCTTCTCACCGGATTCGGACTCTCGTTTATCGAAGGGTTCATCAACTCCCACCGCGCTCCCATTCAGCTTTTCGGAGCATCCGTGCTCATAGGCTTTGGCATCTGGCTCATACGCAAGAAGCCTCACACCCAGGTGGAGTGCGACGCCGAGCCGGATATACCATCGCCGCGCAGCGACATCCTCAAGGGTTTCGCTCTGACATTCTCCAACCCGCTGATACTCTTCCTTATCATTGGTCTCTTCGCCCAGTTTAATTTCGTGATAGAGGGGATGAAGTTCTATCATTACATGATAGGTTTTCTCGGAATCATCGCCGGCGCGTTGGGATGGTGGTGGATAGTGACGTATTTCGTTGACAAGATCAGGGGACATTTCACCCAGCGCACGATGAAGCTTATCAATACGATAGTAGGGATTATCATCCTAATATTCGCCGCTGTCGGAATTTTCTCATCTGTCAAAGTGTATGCCGCTCCGGTTCCCGAGCCGGTCGTTGCCTCCGGCATCCGCGGTGGTATGACGTCGTTCAGGGTGGAAGATAAGGCATTGAAGGGCTGGACTGCATTGCTTGCCGATTCAGCCGGCTCAGGCTTCCTGATGAAAGTCACGCCTGAGGCGTGTAGCGACCTGTTTGGAGATAGGGATGTCGATATGCTCAATGTAGAGGTGACAGATGCTCTCACCGGTGGTGTGCTCGCATCCGCGCAACTGAAAGAGGGCATTGATCCCTACCGAGGCAAGAACTCGTGGCGGATAGCCCGGGGCGATGGCTTCTGGCGTATTTTCGCCGGAAACCGCAACTATACTCAGGTAGCGATGTTTCACGATTCCGGGTTCAATGTAGCCGGGCCATTGATAGAGGCTATGCCCGGGGGTGGTATATGCATCTCCTGTCTTGTCTCAGAATTTGGCCGCGGTCACCATGACCTTGCCATGCGCGAGGATGTGTCGGAATTTCTTGAGGCCGGCGACCGGCCAAAGACTTCTGCAGCCGGAGTGTATATGATATTGGATTATGAACTCGATGACTCCTATGCTGAGATAGGAGGAGCCTACAGGGTGGCCGTCATGCCTTCCCTGACTTCATCCGGGTTCGATATGGTCTATGTCTCGGGAGCCGGGGTGCTTCCCGGCCGGTGGATTCCCGGTATGGTGAAAGCGAGACTTCTGGCCACACCGTTCACCAATATCTATGATGTGCACTGGAGCGATGCGGAGGGCAAAGTGATGGAACGCGACATTCATTCCGATTTCGACCCGCTCACTCAGATTCTCACGATAAGGTTCCCCTATCAGAATGCCGTGATGCGCTTCCGCAAGGAATGAAGCCCTGCATGCCCACGTCACCAGCGGCCTGACGCGCCACCGCCTCCCGTGGAGCCTCCGCCGAATCCTCCGCCGACTCCACCCCCGAAACCTCCTCCTCCGAACGTTCCACCCCCTCCTCTGTGGCGGCGGCTCATG
>CAMWXO010000094.1 GCA_947178245.1 uncultured Porphyromonadaceae bacterium | reverse complement strand
CTACATCTTCAAGACTCTTGATTTCGAGAACTATGAAGCTCAGATCTCGCTCCGCGACCCCAACAACAAGGCGAAATATATCGGCTCGGATGAGAACTGGCATCTCGCCGAGAACGCCATCATCGAAGCCTGCGCCGAGAAGGGCCTGAAGGCCAAGCAGGTGGAGGGAGAGGCTGCTTTCTACGGCCCGAAACTCGACTTCATGGTGAAAGATGCCATCGGACGCCGCTGGCAGCTCGGCACCATCCAGGTGGACTATAACCTGCCGGAGCGTTTCGGACTCGAATACACCGGCGCCGACAATCAGAAGCATCGTCCGGTGATGATTCACCGCGCACCTTTCGGCTCGATGGAACGCTTCGTGGCTGTGCTGCTCGAGCACACCGCCGGCAAACTCCCCATCTGGCTCATTCCCGAGCAGTGTGTAGTGCTCCCGATTTCGGAGAAGTTCAATGATTATGCCGGTGAGGTAGTGAAGAAACTCGAACAGGAAGGCGTGCGCGCCATCGTGGACGATCGCAACGAGAAAATCGGCAAGAAGATACGCGACAACGAGCTCAAGAAAATACCCTATCTCCTCGTGGTAGGAGAGAAAGAGGCCGCCGATGGCGCTGTGGCCGTGCGCAAGCAGGGCGAAGGCGACAAGGGCGTGATGAGCATCGCCGACTTCGCATCGCTGATCAATGAAGAAGTGGCTGCCGCCACCGCAAGATAAGGAAATCTGAAAAATAAAATAAGTTAAACCAAACAAAACCACACTTTGGAGAAAAAACCCCAATTTTCCGGACCGCGCCCCCCGATGGGCGGACGTCCGAAACCCGGCCAAAGACCTAATGACCGAAACGCCAACAACAAGGATCAGCACACGATCAACGAGCGCATTCGGGCACGCGAGGTCCGCTTGGTGGGAGATAATGTAGAACCCGGCATCTACCCTATCGACAAAGCCCGCAGGCTGGCAGAGCAGATGGAACTCGATCTCGTCGAGATCACGGCTCAGGCCGATCCCCCCGTCTGCCGCATCATCGACTATCAGAAATTTCTGTATCAACAGAAGAAACGCCAGAAAGAGCAGAAGGCCAAGGCAGCCAAAGTGGTGGTGAAGGAGATCAGGTTCGGCCCGCAGACCGACGACCATGACTATAACTTCAAGCTTAAACACGCGATAGGCTTCCTGAAAGAAGGCTCGAAAGTGAAGGCCTACGTCTTCTTCCGCGGCCGCTCCATCCTCTTCAAGGAGCAGGGAGAAGTGCTTCTACTCCGCTTTGCCAACGATCTGGAAGACTACGGACGCCTGGAATCGATGCCGGTGCTCGAAGGCAAGAGAATGACCATCATGATGGCCCCCCTGAAGCCCGGAGCGAAGAAAGCGACGCCGAAAGCCGAGAAGGCCCCCAGAGGCGAAAAGGCTGAGGCGCCTGAAAAGGGAACCGCCACCGAAGCAGGCGCGCCCGAGGCCTAAGGCCGATGAATGAGAAAAGTTCGGAAGAACCCCAATAATAATTAGAGACCGTAGGCACATCCGCTCTCACGGGAGGACGCTGCCGAGGTAAAAACAAACAACTAAAAACTTCAAAAAAATGCCAAAGGTAAAGACCAACTGCGCGGCGAAGAAGCGTTTCGCACTCACAGGCACAGGAAAGATCAAGAGAAAACACGCTTACCACAGCCACATTCTGACGAAGAAGAGCACCAAGCGTAAGAGAAACCTCGACCACTCCACACTCGTGGACAGCGCCAACATGCGCCAGGTGAAGTCGCTCCTCAATCTCCGCTAATCTTTCCGCGACCGGAGACCAATCAACATTTTTTATCAACCGAATGTGCAGCCACAAAGAGCAAATGAGCCGCTGACATTCAAAAAACTTAAAAAAAATGCCAAGATCAGTAAATCACGTTGCCTCAAGAGCAAAACGCAAGAAAATCCTTAAACTCACCCGTGGCTACTACGGAAGCCGCCGTAATGTGTGGACCGTAGCGAAGAATACATGGGAGAAGGGTCTCACCTACGCCTACCGCGACCGCAAGCAGAAAAAGCGCGATTTCCGTGCCCTCTGGATCCAGCGTATCAACGCTGCAGCCCGTCTTGAAGGTCTGTCTTACAGCCAGCTTATGGGCCTCATCCACAAGGCAGGTGTGGAAATCAACCGCAAGGTTCTCGCTGACCTCGCCATGAACAATCCCGCAGCGTTCAAGGCAATCTGCGAAAAAGTTCGTTAATCAACAGATACGAACATAGCCGCCACGAGTGGCGGCACTCCGAACACAAGTGAGACTGCCGGAATCGGCAGTCTCTTACTTTTATCAAACCTTATCCAATGAAGATTCTCCACACAAGTGACTGGCATATCGGACAGATACTCCATAATATTGACCGGGCTGACGATCACCGCGAGATGCTGGGATGCATCAGAGACCTCGTGGCCGAGCATCAGCCCGACCTGTTGCTCGTATGCGGCGATATATTCCACACGTCGCAGCCATCGGCATCCGCTCAGAAACTTCTCACCGACGCGCTCATCGATATCCGCCGGGCCGCTCCGCAGATGACTATCGTGCTCACCGCAGGCAATCACGACAGCGCCTCGCGCCATGAGACTCACTCGGCAGTGTGGGAACTATCGGATATACACACCATCGGGACTATCGACCCTGATGCTCCGGGAGCCAATATCATAGAGATTCCCGGCAAAGGATGGCTTGCGGCCGTTCCCTACGTGAACGAAAGGAACATGCCCGCCGGCTACTACGGCGACATACTCGACTCCATCTCAAGCAGAAACGCAGAAGGACTGCCGGTGATAATGTGCGCGCACACCACCGTGAGGGGATCTGATTTCTCGGGACATGCAGATGTCTCAGACTTCTACGTGGGAGGGATAGACTACCGCGATCTTGACGAGATGGGCAGCGGTTATGATTATCTCGCCCTCGGCCATATCCACCGCCCGCAGACCATAAGGGGCAGCCACGGCCGCGCCCGCTACTGCGGCACTCCCCTGCCGGTGAGTTTCGACGAGCGCTACCCGCACTCGGTGAGTCTCGTCACTATAGAGGCCCACGGATCAGTCCCGCTGATCGAGGAACTCCCCGTGCGCGAGAAGCGCCTCCTCATAAATATCCCGCCGGAGGGATGCGCGCCCTGGGATGAGTGCATCGCAGGGCTGCAGAGGCTGGACGGCGAGATCGAAGCATACATCCGCATGAATGTGGAAGTGGAGACTGTGCTCCCTCCGGGAGCATTCCGCGAGGCCGAGAGTGAGCTCAGTTGCAAGAAGGCCCGGCTCGCATATATCAATTCAATAAGAAAAGAAAAGGAGACCAAAGACCGCAGCCACCTTTCAGTTTCAGAATTCAGGAAGATGAGGCCGATAGAGATAGCCGAGAAATATTGCTCCGATGTGGGGATAGTTTTTTCAGATGAACTCCGCAGACTATTCACCGAAGCGGAGACAGCCGCCTTATCCGACTCACAAAACTGACACACTCATGAAACTGAACAACCTCACCATAAAGAATATAGCATCGATAGCAGACGCATATATCGACTTCGAGTCAGCCCCACTGTCGGATGCAGACATTTTCCTGATATCGGGCGAGACAGGAGCGGGAAAATCCACGATACTCGACGCCGTCTGCCTCGCTCTCTACGGCAAGACCCCGCGCATGGTAAGCAACCGCATGGAGGGCGCGACAGAAGATCTGAAAGGAGGATTGCAGGTGAAAGCCGATGACCCCCGCCAGCTCATGCGCCGCGATACGGGCGAGGCATACTCGCGCCTGGTGTTCACAGCGCTCGACGGCAGCCGATGGCAAGCGGAATGGAGTGTGGCGCGCGCACGCAAGAAAGCTGAGGGCACAATCCAGAGCGCACGAAGAGTATTGACCGAACTGTCGTCAAGAAAGTCATTCGATAAGGTGAAGGAAGTCTCCGCCATGATCACACGCCTCGTGGGGCTCGAGTTCGATCAGTTCTGCCGCACCTCGATGCTCGCACAGGGGGAATTCACCAAATTTCTCAACAGCGACGACAAGGAGAAGGCGGCGATACTGCAGAAAGTGGTAGGGGCATCGGAATATTCCCGCATAGGAGCCAAGATCGCGGAGATGACATCTGAGAAACAGCGCCTTTACGAATCAGCGGATCTTCTTATAAATAAAGGAAACAAACCTCTGTCGGACGAAGAGAGGAACGTCCTGATGCTTGAACGTGGGGAAAACTCGGCGCGCCAGAAAGAAGCCAGACTGAGGCAATCTGATGCCGAGCAAAAGCTTAAATGGCTCGAGAGCGATAAAATGAACCGCGAGGCGATAGCAAGGCATGAGGAAGAGATGAAGTCGCTTCTCACTGTTATTGATTCGGAAGAAATGAGAGCGGACAGGAAGAAAGTGGAGTTGTGGGAGAAGACTGTGGAACTGAGACACGTACGCGCAAATCTGCGCACTCAAGAAGACCAACTTGACAAGACCCGGAAAGCACTCGAGTCGTCACGCGAGTCATTCCGCATGCTCCTGAAAGACAAATTCGCGCTTGAGCTGACAGAGAAAAAACGGCAGAGAACCTTGTCGGATACCACCACGCGGATAGCAGCCATGGAGCCGCTGAAAGGGCTGATCGATGATTCGGGGAAATGGTTGCAGATGATGGCGGATGTGTCGGCCTTGCAGATGAAAGTCACGACAGACTCAAAAGCTCGGTCATCGCTCTGCAGCGAACTCGAAGGGCGGTTGCGTAAGGCTTTCGCGGAGGCACAGAGCAGGAAGAAAGAGACAGCCTTATCTGTGGAGGCATCTGTCGGCGTGAGAGCCGAATTGATCAAAAAATTCGATGAGAAGGCTCTCAAAAGCGACTTATCACTGAAGGATGATATTCAGAAGGGCATCTCCAACATCAGAGTTCTTCTCAACGATATCAAGAACCTGAGTGAACTGAAGTCAGCTCACGAAGAACGCACCGGAAATCTGAAAAGGGTCAAACTTACACTCGAGGAGGAGCGCCGCGGTCTTCCTGACTTGAGGAAAAGAGTCGAGATTCTTAACTCCAAACTGGAAGACGCAAGGCACTCCTACGACCTGAGCGCGCGCTCAGCAGATGAATATGCCCGCGCACTCAGGGCTCAACTGAAGGAAGGCGACCGATGCCCGGTGTGCAACAATGAGATATGTGGCCACATCGACGATTCGCCTTTCGCCGAACTTGTGACTGCTTTTCAAGAGAAATATAACAAGGCCAAATCTCAATATGAGGCAGCCTCCGGAGAACTGAGCAAGCTCGAGTCTAAGATCGATCTTCACGCCGGGGCAGTCTTGCAGGAAGAGAAGAAACTTGAGAAAGACCGAGAGAATCTGAGCTTGAAACTGGAAAAACTCCATAGAGACCTGACGGCTGTAGGGGCTGAAATTGTCACGAAAGGATCCGAAATCAACCTCGTATCCTCTGAAGCGTCGCTCAGGACATTGATTTCCGCTAAAGAAAAGGCTCTGATAGAAGCGGAAAGCCGTATTGCAGCAGCTGAGAAGATCAGGAACGCCATCGATGAGGCGTCGAAAAAGGTCGAAATGCTTAAAGACGCTCAGATGAAATCGGAAGCCGAAGCTGCCGAAGCCCTGAAGAAAGTGGAAGATGCAGAAGCAAAGATCTCCCTGATGGCTAAAGGGATAGAGGAAGCGAAGGAGAATGCGGAAGTCAAGAGCGGCCTGATTTCGGAAGCACTACGCCCGCTGGAGCTCGATATTGATTGGAGGTCGAATGCCAAGGAAGTGGCCCGGATCATGGATCACAAAAAGAGGGAATATAAAGATCTTACTGATATTCTGCTTAAACTCGACCGCCTCGCCCTTCTTCATTCCTACACTCTCAATACCATTTCAGAGGCTCTGTCAGCAATACGCACGATTATGCCGGACTGGAACGACGAAGCGCCTATTGAAGAAGATGAGAT
>CAMWXO010000093.1 GCA_947178245.1 uncultured Porphyromonadaceae bacterium | reverse complement strand
GTATGTCTCCTTCCGCTATTCAACGGCATATAGAGTTCTTGAAAGAGTCTGAAATAATTATCCGTCTCGGTAGCGATCGAAAGGGTCTATGGAAGGTACTGAAATAATGTTCCCTATGACAAAAATGATGACCGATATAATTCCACGGTTCAAAGGATCATGCCGAAATTGAGAAGGAATGTGAGAAGACTAAGGCTGAACGCGATACACGACGGCAGGTTGGGCAAGATATCGCATTGGGAAATTGGGTGGGGTTGGCAGCCCGTGTTTGCACGGATGTGATTTTTTTTGTAATTTTACCGATATTTTCCGAAATATTGACTCATTACTTCATCATGACCACATTTGACGACTCATCCGATATCGCTTCAGGCGCCCGGCGCACTCCCGGAAATGCGGGGCCTGAGACGAACGAAAACAATAAGAACAGGCGCGCGCCCGCAAAGCCGATGCTTCTGCTGGGCGAGATCCTGCTCACGGGCACGGCCGGCTGGAAACAGTTGCGCAGGGCAAGACTCACTCCCGAGAAGGCGGCTGCCGGATGCTTCTATCCTCTGCTGGCAATAGGAGCAGTGGCACAGTTTGCCGACTGGATATATATGCCTGAATTTAATATAGCCTCCACCCTCGTGAGTGCAGCGGTCTTTTTCGCTTCATTCTTCTTTTCTTATTTCGCCGTGCAGGTAGTGTGCAAATGGCTCTATCCTACCGAAGCGAAGAGCAAGACAGAGACTAATTTCTTCAAGCTCATAGTGCAGTATGCGCTGGCCAGCCTCGCACTCTTCTGCATTCCCACGAAAATACTCCCCATTCTCACTCCGATAGCGGTATTCCTGCCGATATGGACAATATTCATCATCACGAAAGCGGTTCGCTTCCTGCGTCTCCCCTCCTCATGTCAGACCCGATGCATGGTGACACTCGTGCTCGCAACCATCATCATGCCTTATCTGTTTATGTGGATAGGATCGCTCTTGGCGAATAATCAATGATTCTGACACATGGATGCAAAACAAGTAAATATAAAGAACCGCCGGGCAAGTTTCGACTATGAGATAGGCGACACTTACACCGCTGGCATGGTGCTGACGGGCACCGAGATAAAGTCGATACGTTCGGGAAAGGCATCACTCACCGACTCATACTGCATCATCGACAGGGGTGAAGTCTGGGTGAAAGGGATGAATATTTCCGAATATTTCTATGGCTCATACAATAACCATATAGCGCGGCGCGACCGCAAGCTATTGCTGAGCCGGAAGGAAATAGCAAAGATCGAGAAAGCAATTTCCGACCCGGGCTATACGCTTATTCCGCTCCGCATCTTCATCAACGACCGCGGATATGCCAAGCTCGTAGTGGGAGTGGCGCGGGGAAAGAAGCAATTCGACAAGCGCCAGTCAATCAAGGAGCGGGAAGACAAACGAATGCTCGACAAAATGATGAAGAAATAAACCGTCAACGGGATGAGGACTCTTGAACTTCTTGCGCCCGCCGGCAATGCGGACATCGCCATCGAGGCCATACTGCATGGCGCGGATGCCGTCTACATAGGCGCATCAAGCCACGGAGCTCGCCACAACGCCGCCAATTCCATCGACGACATAAAAAGGGTGGTGGATTTCGCCCATGTTTTCAGGGCTAAGGTCTACGTGACGGTGAACACCATCATATATGATAGGGAAATCATGCGTGTGGAGCGCCTTATCAGCAACCTCTATGCAGCCGGGGTGGATGCGATCATAGTTCAGGATATGGGGATATTGAGGATGAACATTCCTCCCATTGAGCTGCACGCGAGCACTCAGTGTGACATCCGTACTCCCGAAAAGGCAAGATTCCTGCAGGAAGCAGGGTTCAGTCAGCTGGTGCTCCCCCGCGAACTCACTCTGGAGGAAATCAGTAGGATAGCCGAGAACGTCAGCATTCCGATAGAATGCTTCGTGCATGGTGCCCTTTGCGTGAGTTATTCGGGCAGATGCCATGCAAGTATGGCCACATGCGGCCGAAGCGCCAACCGGGGCGAGTGCGCGCAGATATGCCGTCTTCCGTTCACCCTCACTGATGCGGATGGAAAGATTATTGCAAAAGACAAGCATCTCCTGTCGCTGCGCGATCTGAACACCATCGACATTCTCCCCCGGCTCGTGGAGGCGGGAGTGTCAAGTTTTAAGATTGAGGGAAGGCTCAAGGATGCACAATACGTGAAAAATACCGTTGCGGCATACCGGCAGGCTCGTGTCTCTATCATAGCCGGCAATCCTGAATCTTATAAAAGGAGCAGCTGCGGCATCTCTGACATATCATTCACTCCGGAGCTTTCCAAGTCGTTCAACCGCGGCTTCACACACTATTGCCTCGCCAGAAGGCGTCCGGAGACATTAGCGAGGATGCTTACCCCCAAGTCGATGGGAGAACTGATAAGCGACCCGTCGATGCTTAATAACGGAGACGGCATCAGTTTTTTTGACTCGAAAGGCAATTACACAGGTGATGTGGTTAATGGAGTGGAAGGGAACAGGATCATCACATCGCGCAACCTGCGCATTCCACGCGGAGCAGAGATACACCGCACCTTCGACCGCGTCAGAGATAAGCAGCTGCAGCGCAGCACCGCAACCCGCAAGATAAGGGTAAGTTTCCTGATAGATGCCGCCGGAGCCTCAGCCGCCGACGAGCGAGGGAATTTCGTGCGTCTGCCTCTTGACTGCACTCCTGAAGAAGCAAAGAAAGAACCGGACTATTCATCTTATTTCGCCAAACTCGGCAACACCCCATATATAATGGAATCTTTCGCCTCGCGCCTACCGGCCTTGTCTTTCATCCCGGCGGCGGAGATAGTGGGGCTGCGCAGGAGGCTCATCGCCATGCTCGACGAGGCTAACCTCACCACTTATCCCTACTCTTACAGAAAGAGTGAGAACAGAGAGGCGAGATATATGACCGAGAGGCTTGATTTCCGCGACAATGTGGCCAATGGTCTCGCACGCCAATTCTATCATGAGCATGGAGTGAAAAAGATAGAGCCCGCAATGGAGATCAAAGGCGGGAGCATCGCAAAGGGCACAAGGCTTATGACCACCCGCCACTGTATCCTGCGCGAACTCGGGATGTGCCGAAAAGAAAAAGGACTCGGCAGATATGCCGAGCCCCTTACCATTTCTTCGGGAAGAGAATCATACCATCTTGAATTCAATTGCCGGGATTGCGAGATGCATCTTCTGAAATAAGACTGTCGGAAGGAATCGTATCAGCCGGCATGCTCCGACGCATAAAAGTCTGCAATCTCTCATCCCTTACCTCTATTAAACGCATGAGCCGGTCATGAATCGTATCATTCTGTCCTTCTGTCAGAAGAAGATCCGTGTCGGGAGGATATGAGAAATTTAGTTTCTCCAGACTATCTTCAAATTCCACATACAGGTCGGACACCGATACGCTGTCGGGAGTATTCTCCATCCTGAGGGCAAACCTCTCGGCAAGAGCCACCGTGTGCCTGAAAAGATCATCGCCGGCACTTCTGTCCTTACTCTTTTTCTCGGGAGTGCATCCTGATGCCATAAGCATGATTACGAATGCAAGCGTTGCTATCTGCTGTTTCATTTTCTTTCTAATTTCGGTATAAGATAGCGACCGGTGTACGACTCCTCACATGCCGCGACATCTTCGGGAGTTCCAGCCACCACGAGCGTTCCCCCGGCATCGCCGCCCTCAGGGCCGATGTCGATCACCCAGTCGGCGCTCTTGATCACGTCCATATTGTGTTCGATTATTATCACTGTGTGGCCGGCATCCACGAGCCTGCGGAGTGATTTGAGCAGAGTCGAGATGTCGTGGAAATGCAGGCCCGTAGTAGGCTCATCGAAGATGAACATGGTGTGGGGTTGCTTCTCCTGAGATATGAAATAGGCAAGTTTCACTCGCTGGCTCTCACCTCCCGACAACGAGGAACTGCTTTGACCGAGTTTCACATATCCGAGACCCACTTCCTGAAGCGGACGAAGACGCTTTATGATTTTCTTCACCTGAGAGTCTGACGCATCCTCTTCCAGAAAGTCGATGCACTCGTCGATGGTCATTTCCAGAAAATCATGAATGTTCTTCCCCCTATACTCCACATCGAGGACGTCTTGCTTGAAACGCTTGCCATGACACTCCTCACACTCTATGGTGATGTCGGCCATAAACTGCATGGGAATCGTGATAGTGCCCTCCCCTTTGCACTCTTCGCATCTGCCACCCTCTGCATTGAAGGAGAAGAAACTCGGGGTGAAGCCCATCTGCCTTGACAATTGCTGATCGGCGAAGAGTTTTCTTATCTCATCGTATGCCTTCAGATAGGTGGCAGGATTAGAGCGCGACGAAGTGCCTATGGGATTCTGGTCTACAAACTCAACGGCACCTACCGACGCCACATCACCCGCAATTTTCTTATGCGAGCCGGGGACATCGCACGGCTCGCCGAGCAGACGCACCATAGTCTTATATAAGATTTCCCTCACGAGAGTCGATTTTCCGCTACCGCTCACACCTGTCACCACCGACATGACACCCAGAGGAAATTTCACATCGATGTTCTTCAGATTATTGGCCGAAGCTCCGACCACCTCGACATATTTCTTCCAGGGACGCCGCAGACGAGGCACTTCAATCGACCTTATTCCTTTCAGATATTCCACAGTGTAGGAATCCGCGGGAACATCCGATTCAAGCGCATCCTTCAGCTTACCCTGATACACGATGTTGCCACCGTTGCGCCCGGCATCTTTCCCAATATCTACAATCTCATCGGCAGCCATGATGATATCCTCATCATGCTCAACTACAACTACCGTATTACCGATGGACTGAAGATTGCGGAGCACTACCACGAGTTTCTCAGTGTCTCTCGAATGCAGACCTATGGAGGGCTCATCGAGAATATAAAGCGACCCCACAAGCGAACTGCCAAGCGAAGTGGCAAGATTGATTCTCTGGCTCTCGCCTCCCGAGAGAGAAGACGAAAGCCTGTCGAGAGTAAGATAGCCGAGGCCAACCCTCACCATGAAGTCAAGACGGCTCCGAATCTCTATCAGAAGGCGTGTGGAGATTGCGGCATCGGTCTCGTTGAGCTGAAGATTACCGAAGAAATCCTTCAGCTCGGATATCGGCATCCTTACGAGTTCTGTAATACTTTTTCCTCCCACCTTGACATACTCGGCGTCGGGGCGGAGACGTGCGCCATGGCAGTCAGGACAGACCGTGCGCCCGCGATAACGAGCCTTCATCACCCTGTACTGAATCTTATACTGGTTCTCGTCTACCATTCTGAAGAAACCGTCGATTCCTTCCCATTGTCCTTTTCCGTGCCAAAGTATATCCTTCTCTTCCTGAGTTAGCTCCATGTATGGCTTATGCACCGGGAATCCGATGGAAGGAGCCAGCTTGACGAGACATTTCTTCCACTCCCCCATCTTTTCGCCACGGAAGCAGACCACAGCATCCTGATACACTGAGAGGGAGCGATCTGGAATCACCAGATCCTCACTCACTCCGAGAATCTTACCGAAACCCTCGCAACGCGGACAGGCGCCGTAGGGATTATTGAAATTAAACATCAGGTCGGAGGGCTCCCTGAATTCAATACCGTCGGCCGAGAAACTGCGGGAATACTCCCTTTCCACCACACCGTCGGAAGTCCATAATTTCACTATACAGCGGTCGCGGCCCTCAAAATATGCGGTCTCGAGCGAATCGGTGAGGCGTGAAACCTCATCCTTCTCCCCGCTCACGCTGAGGCGGTCGATGAGCAGAAGATAATTCCCAGCCTCCTCTTCGGAGAGAGAGTTATCTTCAAGCCTTTCCATCACTTGGGAAATGTCGATGAAGTCGCCGTCATGCTCGAGCCTGGAATATCCTTCCTTACGATATATGTCAAGCTGAGCCGCGAGCGAGCGCTCCTCCGGCACGTTCAAAGGAATGAGG
>CAMWXO010000092.1 GCA_947178245.1 uncultured Porphyromonadaceae bacterium | reverse complement strand
GTCCGAACTCATACTTGGTGTCTACGAGGATGAGGCCGCGCTCGCGGGCCATCTCGCTTCCGCGCTCGAAGATAGCGAGCGCATATTTCTCCACTTGCTCGAGCACTTCGGCGCTCACGAGTCCCTGTGCTATTATCTCGTCGTGAGAGATGTTGAGGTCATGTCCTTCGTCGGCCTTGGTGGTGGGAGTCAGGATAGGGTGGGGGAGTTTCTGGTTTTCCTTGAGTCCGTCGGGCAGGGGCACGCCGCATATCTCGCGCGCTCCGGCCTCGTAGTCGCGCCAGGCGCTGCCGGCGAGGTAGCCGCGCACGATCATCTCTATCTTGAGGGGCTGACACTTCAGGCCTATCGTCACCATGGGGTCGGGCACGGTCACGAGCCAGTTGGGTACGATGTCTTCCGTGGCTTTCAGGAAGTGGGCGGCGATCTGATTGAGCACCTGGCCCTTATAGGGGATTCCCTTCGGCAGAATCACGTCGAAGGCCGAGATGCGGTCGGTGGCCACCATCACGAGATATTTGTCGTCGATGTCGTAGACGTCACGGACTTTGCCGTGGTAGACTGATTTCTGACCCTTGAAGTCGAAATCGGTATGTGTTAGCGAGTTCATATAAGTGTTATCTTTTAGTCTGAATGTCTCATTTCCGCTGCGCATGGAAAATTCGCAGCCGCAATATGTCTGATTGTAGAAGTTCTGCTCCCTGATGATGCAGACGCGCCTCTCTGAGAGTCCTCCCTTGCGCCAGTTCTGAGCCCAGAAAGTGACTCCGGGAATGTCGTCGCAAGCCTCCTTGCCGGCCTGTTCGATTTGCTCGAGGCTCTTCCAGCGGCTTGAGGCGAGAGTGGTGGTGACCACGCCGAAGCCGTGTGCGGCGGCATACTCGGCAGCCTTTCTCAGCCGAAGCCTGAAACACTGCAGGCAGCGCGTCCCGCGCTCCGGCTCGCGCTCAAGCCCTTCCACTGCTGCCAGCCAGCCTGCATGGTCGTAGTCGGCATCCACTATATCGAGGCTGAGGCTTTCGGCATAGCGCGTGCATTCGTTCTTGCGCTTCAGGTATTCCTCTTCAGGCCAGATGTTGGGATTGCAATAGAAGATTGTGGGCCTCACGCCGTGCTGAAGCAGACACTCCACGATGGCCGAGGAGCATGGTGCGCAACACGTGTGAAGCAGCACCTTATTCTCATCGCCGGGCACCCGGATGAAAAACTTCTTTGCCATTACATGGCGAAGGCGTTGAATCCGCCGTCGACCACCGCCACGGTTCCCGTCACGAACGTTGAGGCGTCCGAGATAAGATACTGTATGGTTCCGTTGAGTTCTTCGGGCTTGCCGAATCTCTTGAAGGGGGTCTGGCGAATCACGTCGGCTCCACGCTCGGTGAGCGACCCGTCGGGGTTGGTGAGAAGGGCGCGGTTCTGGTTGGTGAGGAAGAATCCGGGCGCTATGGCGTTCACGCGGATGGCCGGTGTGAACTTGGTGGCCACTTCATTGGCGAGGAAGGCTGTGAAATTGCTTATGCCGGCTTTCGCGGCGGCGTAGCCGCATACGCGGGTCATGGGGCGGAAGGCTGCCATCGACGAGAAATTCACTATCGCTCCCTTGCCGGCATCTACCATAGGCTTCAGAAAGACCTGAGTGGGGATTACGGTGCCCGTCAGGTTGAGGCCGAGCACTCGCTCGAACTCCTGCACCTTTAGGTCGAAGAAATTGCCTGTGGGGGCGATGGTGGCACCCGGCATGTTGCCGCCGGCGGCGTTGAGCAGGGCGTCAACTTTACCGTAGCGCGAGATGATCTCGCTGCAGTTCTCCTCGACTTTCGCCTGATCGAGAACGTCGGTCACCATAAAGCAGGCTTCGCCTCCGCAGTCGGTGATTTTCTTCACTATGGCATCGCCTTCATCCTTGCGGCGACCCATGAGGACTACCTTGGCCCCCTGCTGCGCGAGGTATTCGCCGATGCAGGCACCGAGCACTCCGGTGCCTCCGGTGATGACCACCACTTTATCGTTTACTGAAAAAAGTTCGTTCATGTTCGTTTTTATTTATTATTTATGTGCAAAATTAGCAAAAAAACGATGATTTTACAAAATATTTTTATCTTTTCATAAAAATGCTTGTGGGTGAAGTTTAAAATTTGTAACTTTGTGTTTCCAAAAAGATATGCACGTGCGTAATTTTGTGCATTTTTGACAAGAAAATCATATAAAAGGTAACTACAGGTATATGAGCGACAGAGTATATATTTTCGACACCACGCTGCGCGATGGCGAGCAGGTGCCGGGTTGCCGTCTCGACACGAAGGAGAAAGTTGAGGTGGCCAAAAAGCTCGAGGAGATGGGTGTGGACATAATCGAGGCCGGCTTCCCCGTCTCGAGCCCGGGCGACTTCTCTTCAGTGCAGGAAATATCAAAGGCAGTGACCTGGCCAACAGTGTGCGCTCTCACGCGTGCTGTGGAAAGCGACATCAAGATAGCGGCCGAGGCCCTGCATTTCGCCAAGCATCCGCGCATCCACACGGGAATAGGTACGTCGCCCTATCATATAAAGTATAAATTCAACTCCACTCCTGAAGAGATACTCGAGCGGGCCATAGGGTGCGTGTCGTTTGCCAAGAAATTCGTGGAAGACGTGCAGTTTTACGCCGAAGATGCCGGGCGCACTCCCAACGAGTATCTGGCGCGGGTGGTGGAGGCCGTGATCAAGGCCGGGGCCACGGTTATCAATATCCCCGACACCACGGGCTACTGTCTTCCTTCTGAATTTGGCGAGAAGATCAAATATCTGATGGAGCACGTGGACGGCATCGACAAAGTGACGATCGCCACACATTGCCATAATGACCTGGGAATGGCCACCGCCAACACGATATCCGGACTCATCAACGGCGCGCGCCAGGCCGAGGTCACCATCAACGGCATAGGTGAGCGCGCCGGCAACACGTCGCTTGAAGAGGTGGTGATGATCATGAAGTCGCACCGCGAACTGAATCTCGACACCAATATCAACACCCGGAAGATAGCCCGCACGAGCCGCATGGTTTCGAGCATGATGAACATGCCTGTGCAGCCCAACAAGGCCATTGTGGGCAGGAATGCCTTCGCCCACAGTTCCGGCATTCACCAGGACGGGGTATTGAAAAACAGGGAGAGCTACGAGATAATCGATCCGAAAGATGTGGGTATCAACGAAAATGCCATAGTCCTCACCGCCCGCAGCGGACGCGCCGCCCTGAAGCATAGACTTGAATCGCTGGGCGTGAAGATGACTAAGGAAGAACTTGACGCTTGCTATGAGCAGTTCCTGAAGCTGGCCGACAAGAAGCGTGAGGTAGTGGATGAGGATGTGCTGATGCTTGCCGGTAAACACCGCGCCGCGAGCCACCGCATCAAGCTCGAATGGCTGCAGGTGTCGGCGGGTGTCGGCATAAAGCCCGTGGCGAGCATCTGCCTCGACATAGCCGGTGAAAAATTCGAGGCCTGCGCCACAGGCAACGGCCCGGTGGATGCCGCCATCAATGCCATCAAGAAGATCATCAGCCGCAAGATGCTGGTGCAGGAGTTTCTCATACAGGCCTTCGACAAGGGGAGCAACGACGTGGGAAAGGTGCACATCACCGTGGAATGCGACGGCGTCTTCCACAACGGCTTCGCTGCCAACAGCGATATTGTGGCGGCAAGCGCTGAGGCCTTCCTCGATGCAGTGAACAAGATTCCCTATTGACCGGGGGAGTTTATTAGATAAAATATATATAATTCATATAGACAAATTTGATATGAAGATAGCAGTGCTGCCCGGCGACGGAATCGGGCCCGAGATATCGAAGGTGGGAGTGGAAGTGATGAAGACCGTAGCCGACGTGTTTGGTCTCAAGATCGATTTCAGATATGGTCTGGCCGGCGCCTCGGCTATCGAGGCTGTGGGTGATCCCTTTCCCGAGGAGACTTATCTTCTGTGTAAGGATTCAGATGCCGTACTCTTCTCGGCGGTAGGCGATCCGAAATTCGACAATGATCCGGCGGCCCGTGTCCGTCCGGAGCAGGGACTGCTCGCCATGCGCAAGAAACTGGGCCTTTTCGCCAATATCAGGCCTATACAGACCTTCCCCGGACTGCTCGACAAGTCTCCGCTGAAAGAAGAAATAGTGAGGGACGCTGATTTTGTATGCGTGCGCGAACTCACCGGGGGGATGTATTTCGGAGAAAAATTCGAGAGCGATGATAAGGCTTACGACACCAATGTCTACACCCGCAAGGAGATAGAGCGCATCCTGAAGGTTGGATTTCAGCTCGCGCAGAGGCGCAGGAAGCATCTCACGGTGGTGGACAAGGCCAACGTGCTGGCATCGAGCCGTCTTTGGCGCAAGGTGGCGCAGGAGATGGAGAAAGACTATCCCGATGTGCAGACCGACTATATGTTTGTCGATAATGCCGCCATGCGCATGATTCAGGATCCTCGCTTCTTCGATGTCATGGTGACGGAGAATACTTTCGGCGATATCCTTACCGATGAGGCGAGCGTGGTAAGCGGCTCGATGGGGTTGCTTCCGTCGTCGTCGATAGGGGAGAGCACACCCGTTTTTGAGCCGATACATGGTTCATGGCCTCAGGCGAAAGGCCTGGATATAGCCAATCCGCTGGCGCAGGTATTGTCTGTGGCTATGCTTTTCGAGCATTTCGGCCATGTGAAGGAAGGTGAACTCGTAAGAAAAGCAGTTGCCGCCTCTCTTGAGGCGGGAGTGACGACACCCGACCTCGGGAAAGACGGCAAATCAGACTACGGCACTCAGGCCGTAGGCAAATGGCTCTGCGAGTTTATTTCCTCATGCGCAGCTTCATGTAAAGAGTGACGAAGACACACAGAAGAATCGCCAGCAGGGCGGAGATGATGTAGTAGGCGACGGGAACCTGCGGCCTTGAGTGGCGTTTCATCTCGTCGTCTGCTTTGGTATCCGTGAAGATGTATGTGTCGGTAAGGCTGTCGCGCAGTATGATTTCCTTATCCACCACGTTGTCATGGATGCTGTCGAGCTGATCCTTGGCTCGAATGTATTTCTCCATAGCGTAGTGGTATCCTGCAATGTCTCCTGCCCCTTTTGTGGCATCAAGCAGCATCTTATATTGCTTCAGGTACTGATAGGGGGGATCCTGTTTCTTATAGTCAAGATACTTTCTGAGGGCAGTGACCGCTTTGGCATATTCCTTGTTTGCCATGTAGTAGTAGGCGTGCGACTGTCCTTCCCTGTCGATGGTCTTGTGAACGTCGTAGTCGCGTTCGTAGATAGCCATTACGCTGTCGTATGTCATCTGCACCTCTTCCTTCGTCAGATCGGGATAATTGCTCATGATGCGCCGGTAGCAGATGAATTTCTGCGGATCGTAGTTTCGGTAAATACGGTTCTTGTTGCGGTAGAACTCCTCGAGAGTTTCGATTATCTTCAGCAGATGAAGGTCTGACTCGACCGCTTTCGCAGGATCTGCTCCATATTTGGAGTTGATGATGGCTGCCGCGGTGTAGAACTGATTCTTCAGCGGATAGTCGCTCGAGGGAAGTGACTCTATTAGCTCCTGATATTTTGCCATTATCTCCTTGAAGAGCACTCCGTGGGCGTTAGTGCCGAGATAGTGCAGGATATGGTGAAGGATGCAGATCTTGTCGTAGATGGTCAGGTCTTCAGCTTTCTTGCGGTTTCCATTGGCGTCGGTAAGCGCGATAGTGAGATATCTCATCGCGTCTCTTGAATTTATCGTGGAAAGACGCTGATTGAAGATAAAAGTGCGGGTTGCATCCCTTCTTTCCTCATTCGAGATCTTGTCGGCATATCCGAGGAGGACGTTGATGATGGAGTCGTTGCGGAAATTGAATACGGCGAGCTCGCGCAATATGTTGGCCTGGGCGGTTTCGTCGGCCGCGCGTCCGGCAGTCTCGTATATCTGCCAAGCGGGATCGTTATGTCGCGATCTGTCACAGCGTTAGAATATTTGGAAGAGTATGCGCAGGCTATCGAGGATTTTAACAATTCAATCGCCATAAGTCCTTCG
>CAMWXO010000091.1 GCA_947178245.1 uncultured Porphyromonadaceae bacterium | reverse complement strand
TTTCTTCTTTGGGCGCATATTGAGCGACGCCGTCACGCTGGTATTTTCGATCACAACGCGGTCGGAAAGTGTTCCAGCCGACACGAGACCTGTGACGATATCCACCAGAAACTCCGGAACCCTTCGGGCATTTCTGAATCTTTTCAGCCTTATCACGCCGTCGATATCGCTCATGCGGCCTCCGGCGCTGTCGGTGACTGAGATCACGTTGAAGCGTTTCACACTCAGTTTGCCTCCGTAGGGCACATTAAGCGTAGTGTCTGATACCTGCCGGGAGCCTTCAGCGCCGAGCGAGAGATTCATCTTCCCTATCGCCAGCCCCACGCCTCCGGTGAGCACCGTCGCCGTGTCGAGATCCACTTTTGCGCTGAGCATCGGCATATCCGTCAATATGCGTCCTGCGCCGAAGGCTATTCTTGCCTTGCTGACCTCGGCCATATTGCTGGTGTCGGCCGAGAGGAAATATATATTGCCGGCCATCAGGTTGCCGTCAGCCTTGAGGCGGTGGAAGTGTTCTTCGCCGAGCATCGATGCCGTTCCGCTCGCTTTCAGGTCGGCGGTGATGGTTCCCGAGAGATAGCCGGGAATCTTTCCACGCACTGCAGGGGGCAGATCTTTCAAGTCTACTTTCCCCTGCAGTGACGCCTCGAAAGCAGGGTCGGAGAGAAGGGAAGACACACGCGCATCCACAATAAAGTCTGATGCCTTTCCGCGTGCAGATCCTCTGACGGAAATTCTGGTGCTGTCAAGCAAGTTAGTGAAAGTCTCCACGTTTCCCTCGAAATCGATTTTCCCAAATCTCGCGTGGTCATAGCGCAGGGAATCAGCCAGCAAAGCGAAACTGATAAGCGCGTCGGGGATGGTGTCGGTGGCAAGATTCATCGGGCTTCTGAGTTCGAACTTCCCCGATATTGAGGCATCGGTAGAGAAATAAGGCTCATACAGTAGATGCTCCCGACGCAGCGAGTCGGGTAGCAGCGAAAGCAGATCGGTTACGGCCACAGGTTCGAGACGTACCTTTCCACGTTTCACTATCGGGCTCTCGGTGAGATCTATCTCCCCCTCAACCATAGCCTTGAGAAACGCTCCCCGAATTTCCATCTCATCCATCGCCACGAGTCCGGGGCGGTCGGGATTCCACAGCACCCTGCCGTTCACCCCAAACGTGATTTGATCGAGGTTCGTGATGAGCGTCGCTTTCGGAGAGGTAACATTGCCGTTAATTCTCAGGCGATATGCCGGTTCTCGGTCTTGCTCCACCGAGGCGTCGGTGAGCAGCAGCACCGAGGCTGAGGTGGAATCGGCGGCGTTGTAGAAGCGCATCTCCTTAGGGTGGGAGAGGGCAAACCGGTTGATTCTGATGGCGGGGATGCGGCTCTTAGGCTTCCCTTCAGTGTCGGGGGCCATATTCATTATCTCATAGTTAGCCTTGCCGTTGTGGGCTATCACCATGTTCACGCTGAGGCCACTCAGTTCCACATCGTGGAGCGAGATTTCATTGTCGGCAAAAAATCTCTTTATGTCGAGAGCCCCCTTCAGGTAGTCGAGTGAGACAAGGGAATCGGCATAGTTTGGCAGATATCCGCGTTGCGCCGGAGAGAGGGAATCGAGTGCATGCGAGATCACGGACAGATTCTCTATCTCCACACTCAAGACCGGAAAACCGGGATTGAAGCCAAGTTTCATTTTCCCGATGTTCAGGTGCCCGTCGATGTTATCGTTCACAACTCGCTCCGCGACCCTTGCCAGATATTTTGAATCTACAAATTTCACGAGGCAGAACAACAACGCTCCGGCGATTATGGCAGTCGCCAGAAGGGTCATTCCGAGCACCTTTAGTGCTTTGACGGCAATATCGGCTTTTCTATTCGCGCACATCGGCAGTGTCAGGCTCACAAATGAGCATACCATCCGCAAAATTAATCAAAAAATTTCAATCATGGATAACGGGAGTGGAAAACAAGGCTTTTTTTTGAAATAAATCGTATGCGTATTGCCGATTATCAGGATTTTTCTTAAATTTGCATATTGTTAGATGCCCTTTCCGGGGCCGACTCTGTCGCCGGGAATGTGAAACCAACTCTTATACCAGAAAAGAACCTGAATTATGAAAAAGTATATTATGGCTTTCTCCGCAGCCGCCGCTATATGCGGATGCTCCACTACCAGTATTAAGGTGAACGATACAGACGCCCGTGTCGATGAACTCTACGGCCGGATGTCGCAGGAAGAGAGGATCATGCAGTTGAGAAGTTGCATGATGGATGTGCTCTTCGATGAGAACGGTAATCTTAACCCGGCCAAGTGTGACTCGCTTATACCGAATGGAATCGGACACTTCTGCCAATTCGCAAGCCAGATTCCGATTGATCCCGCCACCCTGCGCGACAGGGTCGCCGCCGTGCAGGACTGGTTGATCAACAATACTCCCAACGGCATTCCGGCACTTTTCCATGAAGAGGTGCTATCCGGAGTGAACGCCCTCGGCTCCACCATTTATCCCCAGCAGATAGGGCAGGCCTGTTCATTCAATCCCGAGCTCGCCGAGGTGAAGACCCGGCAGACGGCCAACGCGCTGCGTCAGATGGGTGGTGTGCTCTCGCTCTCGCCTATGGTGGACGTATGCCGAGATCCGTCGTTCAACCGTCTGGAGGAATCATACGGTGAAGACGATTATCTGTCGGCGGTGATGGGCACGGCTTTCGTGAACGGTCTCCAGCAGGGCGACCTTACCAAGGGAGTAGGTGCATGTTCGAAGCATTACCTCGGATATGGCGGAGGCGGAGATGCCGACGAGAAGGAACTCATGGAGGAGATACTCTTTCCGCACGAGGCTATGATACGCGTGGCCGGCAGCAAAGCCGTGATGCCGGGCTATCATGCCGTGCGCGACACTAATTGCGCGGCAAACGAATGGATTCTCCGCGATATCCTCCGCGATTATGTGGGATTCGACGGGATGGTGGTGAGCGATTACACTGCGATCGACCAGTTGCCGGGGCGCGACAAGACTGAGAAAGCGTCTCTCGCCATCAACGGAGGCACCGACGTGGATTTCCCTGACGGATCATGCTATGCCAATCTGCAGGAAGCAATTGACAAGGGGCTCGTGAATCAGCAGACGTTTGAGAAAGCCGTAAAAAACGTACTCAGATATAAGATCGAGTCTGGCCTTCTCGATAAGGACGCTTATATGTACTCGAAAGAGGATATTGCATTAGACACGCCGGAGGAGAGGCAGACTGCATACGACATCGCGTCGCAGTCGGTGGTGCTTCTTGAAAACAATGGTGTGCTGCCGCTCTCCGCAGGCGAGAAGGTCTTCGTCACCGGGCCTAACGCCAATTCTATATGGGCCATGTGTGGCGACTATTCCTTCCCGAGCATGAATTATTTCTGGAAGCGCAGGGAAGAAGAAGTTAAGGATCCTCATATAGTGAAATTTCTGGATGGTATGCGCTCGCGCAAGCCCGAAGGCCTTGAGGTATCCTATTCGCGCGGCTGCGACTGGACGGACACTATCGAGACCAAGTTCCAGAAAGGTGGCGACGAGCGCGCCTGGGAATATCTTACCCTCCACCGTAAGGTGGAGTCGGGCGAGAAAGCAGACTGGAATGAAGCCCTGAAGATGGCGAAAGAGGCCGACGTTATAGTGGCTGCGATGGGTGAGAACGTGATGCTGTGCGGTGAGAACCGAGACCGTCAGGGTCTCACGCTTCCCGGAAGACAGCAGGCCTACGTGGAGGCGCTCATAGCCACCGGCAAGCCTGTGGTGCTGGTGCTTTTCGGAGGCCGCGCACAGGTGATCTCCGATATCGCAGGCCGATGCGCGGCAATAGTGCAGGCCTGGTATCCCGGCGAGGAGGGAGGCAACGCCGTAGCCGATATCCTCTATGGCAACGTCAATCCCTCGGCAAAACTTTCAGTAAGCTATCCCAACACCGAAGTCTATGGCCCGCTCTGCTATCTTTATTCTGATGCCAAAGATCCGCGGGTGGCGTGGGAATTCGGTTATGGTAAAAGCTACACCACATTCTCTTACTCCAACCTGAAGGTGGAGAATGGCGCGACGACAGATTCCGACGGAATAAAGGTCTCGTTTGATGTCACCAACACCGGCGACGTGTCGGGCGACGAGATAGCACAGCTCTACCTCTCCCCGGGAGAGGAGGGGCAGTCCCTGCGCCCGATTAAATTGCAGGGCTTCGCACGCGTGCCGCTCCAGCCGGGCGAGACGAAAAAGGTCACTGTCACCCTAAGCCCCGAGCAGTTCGGTTACTATTCCAATGATGGCGAACGCCGCTGGAACATCGACCCCGGTAAATATAAGGTACGGATCGGAGCCTCTTCAGCCGACATCAGGCTGGAAGACAAGGTCGAACTCAAGGGTAAGAAAGTCACGAAGCCTATCAGGGACTCGTATTTCTCAAAGACTTCAATCTAAAATCTTATCATTGATGGCCTGAATCCCCTCCACGAGTTCCGTACCTCTTAGCGTATAGCTCAGAGGATCAATACTATTGATATCGATAGTTATTCTCTCGTCAGGGGCGGTAAAAAAACCTATCGAAGCAGATGGGGCAATCTCGATTATGTATTGCGATGGGGTCTGGGGTACGTTGAATGTAAGTATGGGAGAGGTAAGAGTAAGAGTATCGACAACGGTTAGTTCCCGACGCTCCGCACGCGATTTCAGTAAATCGGAAATAGCGATGCGAGCCACTTCTATCTTACTATCAATGGCTGGCATCTGTTTAAAGTTTAGAGAGACCTGAGCAGTTGCGGATGGGGTGATGAATAGAGCTGCGAAAACTCCAATGATGATTTCATTCATGACTATGTATATTTTGTTGATTGATGTAGAAAATTCAATCTAAAATTGTGTAAACTAATGTGTAAAGTATACACCAGGATTGATCATTCGCTACAAGCAAAATTTAGAAAGCGGTGTTTACTCCGTTCGCCAGATACTAAAAAGGTACTGTCGATTGTGTTCCGTACTATTGTGATCTATATTGGGTTTACTATATTTTATCACGCACATCCTCTAAAGCCTCTCCGCGAGGCATGAATTTACGGCGCAGGAGTGTATCGGCAAGGAGCATCAGACACAGCAGGACGCCGATGAAGCAGAGCGTGAGAAAGACGGACGCGGGCAAAGCCGAGGCTTTCCTGATTACGGGGTTTATCTCGGGAATCAGGGTATAGACCGACAGTGCGCCCACCATGGCGAGGCTTATTGCGATAGAAGCGTAGCGTAGCAGTCGAAGGCGGCGTGCCCTGCGCGTCACCCTCTGCATTATAACTGAAGTGAAATCCGGGCCGGGAGAATATGACTCGCCGATCTTCCGGAGTGCGTTGTGTAAATTATCGTTGCTCATCGGTTATCATCAGGTATAGTTTGCGTCGTGTGCGCATGAGTTTGACTTTTATATTGCTGAGTGTCATATTCATGATCTTGCATATCTCGGAAAGACGGAGGTTTTCATAGTAATGCAGCGTGATCATGGCTCTTTCTTCGGTGGAAAGCGCTTCAATAGCCCGCATCAGGGCAGCTTCAAGTTTCGTGTCGGGCGGTGCATCGAGAAGTTCGGATACGGATTCGTCTGCCACAGCGCGGAGAGTGGTCTCATCCACGGCTACTTCCCGCTTTGGTGAGCGTCGTGCGTGAGACATGGCAGTGGTGTAGGCTATGCGATAGATCCAGGTGGCGAGCGAACTGTCTGCCCTGAAACTTCCGAGGTTGGTGAATACCTTCAACATTACATCCTGGGCCAGCTCTTCAGCATCTTCACGGCAGGATACAATCCTCACTATGAGTGCGAACACGCGCCGGCCATAAGTGCGCGCGATGTATTCGAAGCGCTCGGTGCGTCCTGCGAGTATATCCTTTATTATGTCCTTTTCGAGTCGGTCCATTTCGTTTGTTTAGACGCGCACGATATTTTTCGGTTACAGTGTGTAACCTTTTTTTTAAGTCTTCGTCAAAACGAGTACAAAGAAACCAAAAATGCAATAAATAAACAAACGGATTTATGGAATTAACACCAATCTTCATC
>CAMWXO010000090.1 GCA_947178245.1 uncultured Porphyromonadaceae bacterium | reverse complement strand
GGCGTCAAGGAGATGGCCAATTATGTCAATAAGAAAAACGGCAGTCTCCCCGACGATCAGAAATTCAAGCTCATCATCGGATGCGAGATGTATGTGGCCAAAAACCGCCTGCAGGAGAAGACCGACAAGAACGACAGAGGCTACCATCTCATAGTGCTTGCCAAGAATCTGAAGGGCTACAAGAACCTCATCAAGCTCGTCAGCAAATCATGGACAGACGGCATGCACTATAAGCCACGCACCGACAGGGTGGAACTTGAAGCCCACAAGGAAGGCCTCATCATCTGCAGCGCCTGTCTCGGTGGCGAAGTGCCGCAGCTGATCATGAGCGGCGACGTAGCCGCCGCCGAGGAGCGTATGCTGTGGTATAAGGCCACATTCGGCGATGATTATTATGTGGAGGTGCAGAGGCATAAGACCGATAAGGAGAATGCCAACACCCAGGTATATCAGGAGCAGGTCAAGGTCAATGAGATTCTTGTTCCCCTCGCTCGTAAGCACGGCATAAAGCTTGTGGCCACCAACGATGTGCATTTCACATACGAGAATGACGCCGAAGCCCACGACAGGCTCATCTGCGTCTCGATGCAGAAGACATTCTCACAGGACAGGCTTCACTATTCCAAGCAGGAATGGCTGAAGTCGCCCGAAGAGATGGCGGCAATATTCAGCGATCTCCCCGACGCTCTCGACAACACTATGGAGGTGCTTGACAAGGTGGAATCTTACTCGATCGATCACTCCCCGATCATGCCGTTTTTCGAGATTCCAGCGGAATTCGGCACGGAAGAGGAATATCGGGCCAGAATCACTGAAGAGCAGCTCTACGATGAATTCACTCAGGATGAGAACGGAAATGTAGTGCTCTCGCGCGAAGAAGGGGAGAAGAAGATAGCAAGGCTCGGAGGCTACGATAAGTTGTACCGAATCAAGTTCGAGGCCGACTATCTCGACAAACTCACTATGGAAGGCGCCAGAAAGATTTATGGCGATCCTCTGCCCGAAGAAGTGGCCGAGCGCCTGAAGTTTGAGCTCTATATAATGAAGACGATGGGTTTCCCCGGCTACTTCCTGATAGTGCAGGATTTCATCAATACCGGACGCGACAAGCTGGGGGTGAGCATAGGCCCGGGCCGCGGTTCGGCAGCCGGCTCGGCTGCGGCTTATTGCCTCGGCATCACACGCATCGATCCTATCAAATATGATCTGCTGTTCGAGAGATTTCTCAATCCCGACCGTATTTCGCTTCCTGATATCGATGTCGATTTTGATGACGACGGTCGATATGAGGTATTGAAATACGTTACTGAGAAGTATGGTGCCGAGAAGGTGGCTCACATCATCACTTTCCAGACCATGGCCACCAAGAGTGCCATAAAAGACGTGGCGCGTGTGCTTGAAGTCTCCATTCCGGAGTCAAACCGTCTTGTAAAGCTTATTCCCGATCGTCTGCCCGAGGTGAACGGGAAGATGCCTAAGATCAATCTGAAGAATGTATTGAAATATGTGAAGGATTTTGAGCAGGAGACTCATAATCCCGACCCTAAGATACGCGACACCATCAACTATGCCACTCAGCTCGAGGGCAACATCAGGGGCACCGGCATCCATGCCTGCGGCGTGATTATATGCCGCGACGAGATCTCGGACTGGGTGCCCGTATCAACAGCTACTGATCCCGACGGACAGAAGCAGATCACCACCCAGTATGAAGGCAGCATCATCGAAGATACAGGTCTGATCAAGATGGACTTCCTGGGCCTGAAGACCCTTTCCATTATCAAGGAGACGCTTGCCAATATCAAGGCATCTAAGGGTATAGATATCGACATAGAGAATATTCCTCTCGACGATCCGGCCACTTTCAAGCTCTATTGCGAAGGTCGCACCACTTCGACGTTCCAGTTCGAGTCTGCGGGAATGCGCACCTATCTGCGCCAGCTGCAGCCGTCGAAGTTCGAGGATCTGATAGCCATGAACGCCCTCTATCGCCCGGGCCCTATGGACTATATCCCTTCATTTATCGCCCGCAAGCACGGTCATGAGCCCATCGAGTATGATATCCCCATCATGGAAAAATATCTCAAGGAGACTTATGGCGTGACGGTGTATCAGGAGCAGGTCATGCTTCTCTCGCGTCTGCTTGCCAATTTCACCCGGGGCGAGAGCGACATGCTGCGTAAGGCGATGGGCAAGAAGCAGATCGACAAGATGCAGAAACTGAAGGTGAAGTTCATGGCCGAGGGGCAGAAAAACGGCCATAAGGCGGAGACTCTCGAGAAGATTTGGGCTGACTGGGAGAAATTCGCCTCTTACGCCTTCAACAAGAGCCATGCCACCTGCTACAGCTGGGTCGCTTACCAGACGGGTTATCTAAAAGCCAATTATCCGGCCGAATATATGGCCGGTGTGCTCAGCCGTAATCTCGGGGCTGCCGACAAGCTGAAGGTGATAATGGATGAGTGTATCCGCATGGGGTTGAAGGTAATGGGCCCCGACGTGAATGAATCAGTCGAGAAGTTCGGTGTTTCGAAAGACGGTGTGATACGTTTCGGTCTCGGCGCAATCAAGGGTGTGGGGCAGAATGCAGTGAACACCATCATTTCCGAGCGCGAGGCCAATGGCCCATACAAGGATATCTACGACTTCGTGGAGCGCGTGAACCTGTCGGGCTGTAACCGGGCCGCAATCGAATCTCTTGCTCTTGCCGGAGCGTTCGACAGTTTCGGCATCCGGAGGGAGATGCTGCTTCATCCGATGTTTGATACCACCTACGCCGATATGCTCGTGAAATATGGTCAGACATATCAGAACGATAAGAATTCCCTGCAGATGTCGCTCTTCGGCGACTTCGAGACGATAGAGACGAATCGTCCTCCCTATCCTGATTTCGAACGCTGGGATCGTCTTCGTCTTCTCGAGGAGGAGAAGAAACTGGTGCTCATATATCTCAGCGCCCATCCTCTCGACGACTACTATATGGAACTGAAATATGGCTGCAACAGCACATGCGAGGATGTGGAGGAGAAAGACGAGCCGGGCGAGGTGATCACTCTTGGCGGTATGGTGACCGATTGCGCCAGCCGTCCGACGAAGAAAGGCTCCATGTTCGGCAAGGTTACGGTGGAAGATTTCTCCGGAAAGCATGAGTTTGCTTTCTTCGGCAGGGATTACGATACTGTCTTCCCTCGCTTTCAGGTAGGCAAGCCGGTCTATATCAAGGGGCAGATGGTAGAGAAGCCATATCGTCCCGGCGACTTTGAACTGAAGGTGCAGGAAGTGGCATCTCTCGACAGCCTGAAGGGGAATGTGGCCAACTCTCTGCTTGTCTATCTCGACAGGAATGTCCGCGACAAGGAGGTGTATGAATATCTCGGATCGCTGAAGGGGAAGGAAGACTCCCGCATGGGAAATCTCTATTTGAGTATCTATGACCGCGAGCTGCAGCAGGCAGTGAAGATTCACGGCAGAAAAAAGATACCTCTTGACAAGAACGTGGTGGATAAACTGGAATCGATGTCGGTAAATTTCAAGGTGCTCTCCGAGTGACTATGTGAACCCTTGTGAGTCGGGAAGCGTTTATAGTGCAGTAATAACCTTAATAAAAATGCTCACTATGGAAAATATCAGGACTTATCTCGTCTCATTTAGCAATTCACGCAGTTATCTGCTCAAGGATACTCAGGAAGATGCATCAAGGCGTCTTGCGGCCATCGAAAACAGCCTCAGAGAATTTCTCGCTGCAAAATTTCCGGAAAACGATCTGAAGGACTATATCACTCCCCAAGTAGAGGAAGTGACTCCGGACAAGGCCGGTGAATATGACGACTATGCCGATCTCGATGCTTCGGCTGTGGATAGCATAAAGAAAGAACTCGAAGTCGAGATCATGAACTTCAATGATAACCGGAAGATGGATCTCGATGCTCCCTTCGCCGATGTAGACGCGCAGGCGGCCGACGTGACCGAATCACTCGCCAATGTGCTTTGATCAGAAAACATGAAGATATGATAAGAGGCTGCATCGCCCGATGCAGCCTCTTATCATATTATTCCACGGTATGTCGCTGTCAGAGAATAGCCTGAAGCTTCGCTTCGAGGTCGGCGAGCTTCACGAGTCCTACGCTGCGCTCCACCACTTTGCCGTCTTTGAAGAAGAGCACGGTGGGAATATTGCGCACGTTATTCTCGCTTGTCACCTCATCGTTCTCGTCAATGTTGAGCTTGCCGAATTCTGCTTTTCCGGCATATTTCTCAGCAAGTTCCTCCACGACGGGGCCGAGTTTGATACAGGGGCCGCACCATTTGGCCCAGAAGTCTATCACCACAGGCTTGCCGCTTTCAATAGCTTCGCGTGCGGTCTGATCACTGAAATCTGTCATGATTATGTGTTATTTATTGTTTGAGATATTGAACGTATACACTGCGAATGTCTTCGGCCCGATCGTCGTGCTGAACGAAGAGCCCGAGGCATCTATCTGCTTTTCCACCGGTGTGATGGCTGCCGGAGCCTGAAGGCTGTTCTCGGCCGTCGGGTTGTCGGAGTGGAGTGTCACTTCCTTGCCTCCGGCGAGTGAGGCTTTCTTCATTCCGTCAAATTTCAGATTGAGCTGCTGCGGTTCGTCAGACACGTTGGCCACCTTCACTATATAAGTGTTGTTGTCTTTGTCGATCACTGCGCTGGCAAAGAGGCCGTTCTGGTCAGGATCGCCGGCCACCGTTTTGCCGTCCATCGTGAGCGGAAGCACGTTGGTGCCCTTGTTGGTGCCATAAAGTTGCTGAACGTAATAGCTGCACGTGGGGAAAGACTCGAGATTGTCAAACCAAATCATGTCAGGGCGCCACTGCCATCCCTCCACATGGGCGAATAGGGGAGCGTATGTGGCCATGTGCACCACATCGGCGTTTCTCTCCAGGCCGGTCATGAAGGCTGCCTCCATAAGTGCGGCATTGAAGTGATTCCACTTCTTGCCCTTGCCGTGGCAGGCATATTCGCCGGCAAATACTTTGGGCCCCTTGCGGTCATAGTTGTCGTAGCGGCGTCCCTGCTCCAGGAACCACTGCTCCGGACGATAGAAATGCTCATCGACGAGATCTGCGTTGAGTTTCTTCATCTCCGGCCACAGATAGTCAAACTTCTTTCCTTCCGAGTCAGGGCCGGAAGAGCCCACTATCTTGATTTCGGGATGCTTTGTGCGTATGGCGTCGAGGAAAGGCTTGAGGTGTTCGGGATATTCCGGCCCCCACTGCTCGTTGCCGATTCCGATGTATTTTAGGTTGAACGGCTCGGGATGACCCATCTCTGCGCGCAGAGCGCCCCATTCCGTGTCGGTGGAGCCGTTCGCAAACTCAATTAGGTCAAGTGCGTCGTCGATATACTGCTGAAGTTCCTCGCCGTGTGCGTGGGCTGCCGGATCGTTGTTCTGGAACTGGCAGGCGAGTCCTACGCTTAAGATTGGCAAGGGTTCGCTTCCGATCTCCTCGCTGAGCAGGAAGAATTCGTAGAATCCGAGTCCGTATGACTGGAAATAGTCGGGGAAGAAGCGATGCGGGAAAGTGTAGTGCCAGCGGTTTTCGTTGAGCGGACGGTTTTCTACGGGCCCTACGGTATTTTTCCATTGATAGCGGGTGTCAAGATCCGTGCCTTCCACTATGCATCCGCCGGGGAAGCGGAACACTCCGGGCTTGAGATCGGCGAGTTTCTGCGCCAGGTCTTTGCGCATTCCGTTTTCATGTCCTTTCCAGGTGTCTACGGGGAAGAGAGAGACGTGTTCGAGATCCACGCTCACCTCCGGCTTCAGCAGGAAGATGCGGAGGCTGGCCTTCGGATCGGTCTTGCCGGCCTTTAAGGTTAGGGTATATTTTTTCCATTCCTTGCCGGAGATCTCCAGTTCGTTCTTGGTAAAGGCCTGGCTATCACCCATAGAGTCGTCATCAGCCAGCTCCACGCGGATCTTAGCCTTTTCTCCGTCTACGGTGCGGGCCCAGACCGAGAATCGATATTCATGGTCTTTCTCAACGCCGATGCCGAAGAAGCCTTCGTTTTCAAGGCCCGTGTGCTTGTGGGCATGCCCCGGATTGCCGAGGCGCACGTAGTG
>CAMWXO010000089.1 GCA_947178245.1 uncultured Porphyromonadaceae bacterium | reverse complement strand
GCACCGGCCGATTCTTCGCGCATCAGCACCACGACATCAGACCCGACATAATAACCTGCGCCAAGGGAATAGCCAACGGATTCCCGATGGGCGCCGTGCTGATAGCACCCCATATCAAACCCTCGAAAGGAATGCTCGGCACCACGTTCGGCGGCAATCATCTCGCTTGCGCGGCTGCTCTCTCAGTGCTCGACATCATCGAGCCTGAGAACCTCATCAGCAATGCCGGAAAAGTCGGAGCTTATCTGATAGAGCAATTGAACAAGATTCCGGAAATAAAGGAAGTGCGCGGACGCGGCCTCATGATCGGCTTTGAGGTAGATGGCTTCACAGGGTCTGACCTCAGGAAGAAACTACTGTTCGACCATAAGGTATTCACCGGCGGAGCCGGACAACTCACGGTAAGACTCCTCCCGGCCCTGACACTCGGCATGGAAGACGCCAGCACGTTTATCGACCGGCTGAAAGAAGCCATCACTAATAATCAGTAACAAGCAATCTCCGTTATGAGACAATTCATAAGCGTGGCCGACATAGGCCCACTCGACAAGGCTCTCGCCGAAGCAGCCATGATAAAGCAAGACCGCTTCGCCTTCACCGGATTGGGAAGAAACAAGACTCTGCTCATGATCTTCTTCAATTCATCGCTGCGCACCCGCCTCTCCACTCAGAAAGCAGCCATGAACCTCGGCATGAACGTGATAGTACTCGACGTAAACCAGGGAGCATGGAAACTCGAGACCGAGCGCGGAGTGATAATGGACGGCGACAAGGCCGAGCATCTGCTTGAGGCGATTCCCGTAATGGGAAGCTATTGCGATATAATCGGAGTGCGCTCTTTCGCAGGGCTTACCGACAAGAAAGCTGACTACGAGGAGACGGTGATCTCTCAGTTTATCAAGTATTCAGGTCGCCCCGTGTTCAGCATGGAGGCCGCAACCCGCCATCCTCTACAGAGTTTCGCTGATCTAATCACTATCGAAGAGTATAAGACCGTGGAGCGTCCGAAAGTGGTGATGACGTGGGCACCTCATCCCAAAGCGCTCCCGCAGGCAGTGCCCAACTCATTTGCCGAGTGGATGACGGCGGCTGATTACGATTTCGTCATAACCCATCCGCACGGCTATGAGCTCGATCCGGCGTTCACGAAAGGAGCAACGATTGAATATGACCAGCGCAAGGCGCTTGAAGGGGCTGATTTCGTATATGCAAAAAACTGGTCAGCCTATACCGATCCGAACTACGGCAAAGTGCTCTCCACCGATCGCGCATGGACTGTAGACGCTGAAAAGATGGGGCTTACCAACAATGCCTTCTTCATGCACTGCCTACCGGTGCGCCGCAACATGATCGTCACCGACGACGTGATCGAGTCAGAACGCAGCCTCGTGATTCCGGAGGCTGCAAACCGCGAGATCTCCGCGCAGGTAGTGATCAAACGTCTGCTTGAAAATCTCTGATCATCATGGAGATAAAAAAGATAAATGTTGTAAAGATCGGAGGTAACGTCATCGACGATCCTGAGGGGCTGGAAAGGTTTCTGAAAATCTTTTCTGAGATCGAGGGCCCGAAGATCCTCGTGCATGGCGGAGGGAAAGAGGCCACTCGCCTCAGTGCAGCCATGAGCATCGAGACGAAGATGATCGATGGACGGCGCGTGACTGACCGGCAGACGCTCGATATAGTCACGATGGTCTATGCCGGACTCATCAACAAGAGGATAGTCAGCCTTCTGCAGCGGCTCGGCTGCAATGCGCTTGGCATGTCGGGAGCCGACGGCAACCTTATTCCCGCCAGGCGTCGCAGCCCCTCCCCCATCGACTACGGACATGTCGGCGACATAGACCCGCACAAAGTGAACAAGGATCTGCTGCGTGTGCTGCTTGAAGGAGGCATCACTCCGGTGGTGTGCGCTATATGCCACGACACGGAAGGAAACCTGCTCAACTGCAATGCCGACTCTGTGGCTGCCGCGTTAGCGATAGCGGCTTCATCGCTCGGACGCACGGTGCTCACTTACTGCTTCGAGAAGGCCGGAGTTCTCGCCGATATCGACGACGAAACGTCAGTGATTCCGCTCGTCACACCATCAAATTTCACCCGACTTAAAGAAGAGGGGGTAATCGCCAAAGGGATGATACCCAAAATCGCAAATGCTCTCGATTCCGCAGGAAAGGGTGTGGCTGAAGTGAGGATATGCAAGGCTGAGGCTGCCGGAAGCGATGCCGGCACTTTAATAATTGCCGGAGAATGAGGCACGACTGGATCATACATCTTCAGAATCTCATCAAGACTCCGACCTTCTCGCGCGAAGAGGATGCCACCGCCGGCATCTGGCACCGCTGGCTCACTGAGAACGGGGCTGACAATGCCGTGCGCTTTCACAACAACGTCTATGCGGTGACTCCTCATTTCGATCTCCGCAAACCGACCTTGATGCTCAACTCGCATCACGACACAGTGCGCCCGGCCTCTACCTACACACGCGATCCATTCAGTCCCGACATCGAGAACGGCTGCATCTTCGGACTGGGCAGCAATGATGCGGGAGGTGCCGGTGTGGCTCTCGCCCTCGCCTATCTCTCGCTGAAAGATGAAGGCTCTATCCCGGTAAATCTCCTGCTCGCCATCACCGCTGCCGAAGAAGTGATGGGAGAACTCGGAATGCGTGCTTTCCTGCCTCATCTGAAAGAGAAGGGAATCTATCCTGACATGGCCATAGTGGGCGAGCCTACAGGAATGCAGCCGGCAGTGGCTGAGAGAGGACTGCTCGTGTTGGACTGCGTAGCTCACGGAAAATCAGGACACGCCGCGCGTGAGGAGGGAATCAATGCCTTATATCGGGCTATAGAGGATGTGGAAAGGATAAGGCATTTCGCTCCCGAAAGAGTGAGCGCGACGCTCGGCCCGATAAAAGCGAGCGTGACGATGATGGAATGCGGCACGCAGCATAATGTGGTGCCCGACAGATGCAAGTATGTGGCCGACGTGCGCACTACAGATGCCTACTCTAACGAGGAGACGGTCAGATTGCTGCAGGACTGCGTGAAATGGAGCGAACTCACACCCAGATCCACACGTGTGCGCGCATCGGTGATCGATGCCTCGCACCCCCTCGTGAAGGCAGCCGTATCGCTTGGGAAACGACCCTTCGTCTCAGGCACGACCTCAGATATGGCCCTTATGCACGATATTCCTTCGCTCAAGATTGGCCCCGGAGACTCGGCCCGTTCCCACACCGCCGACGAATACATCCGAATTTCTGAGATCAACGATGCAATTGATACATACATAAATCTCATAAAGAACATAAAACTATGAAATTATGGAACAAGGGCTTTGAGCCTGACAAGAATATAGAGCAATTCACCGTTGGCCGCGACCGCGAACTGGATCTGAGACTCGCACGCTACGACGTGCAGGGCTCAATGGCACATATCAGTATGCTCGAGTCGATCGGACTCCTCACAAAGGATGAACTTGACACGCTGCTGCCGGCGCTTCAGCAGATAGCCGAAGAAATAGAGCGCGGTGAATTCACCATTGAAGAGGGAGTGGAAGACGTGCACTCACAGGTGGAGTTCATGCTCACGGGCAGACTCGGCGACGTAGGGAAAAAGATACACTCCGGCCGCTCGCGCAACGACCAGGTGCTCGTAGACCTCAAACTCTTCTTCCGCGACGAACTGAAGGAGATCGCTGCAAGTGTAAAACAACTGTTCGACCGCCTGATCGAACTCTCCGACAAGCATAAAGACCGCCTGATGCCGGGATATACCCATCTTCAGGTGGCGATGCCTTCTTCCTTCGGACTATGGTTCGGCGCATACGCCGAGTCGCTTACCGACGACGTGCAGATGCTGACTGCCGCCTACAACATCGCCAATCAGAATCCGTTGGGCTCTGCTGCAGGCTACGGAAGTTCATTCCCGCTCGACAGGGAGATGACTACGGGGCTGCTCGGTTTCGAATGGCCCCACTACAACGTCGTGGCCGCCCAGATGAGCCGGGGAAAGACGGAGAAAGCCGTGGCCGCCGCCATAGCAGCCGTCGCATCCACATTAGGACATCTTGCCATGGACGTGTGCCTATGGATGTGCAATAACTTCGCCTTTGTCTCATTCCCCGACGAGCTCACCACCGGCTCGAGCATCATGCCCCACAAGAAGAATCCTGACGTATTCGAGATAATGAGGGGTAAATGCAACCGCCTGCAGGCCATTCAGAATGAAGTGGCGCTGCTCACGGCTAATCTGCCGCTCGGCTACAACCGCGACCTGCAACTGCTGAAAGACATTCTCTTCCCGGCCACTTCCGAACTGAAGGAATGTCTTGACATGGCAACCTATATGCTCGGCGAGATCCGGATCAAGGACAATATTCTCGACGATCCGCGCTACGACTATATCTTCACCGTTGAGGATGTAAACCGTCTTGTGCTTCAGGGTATGCCTTTCCGCGATGCCTACCGCAAAATAGGGATGGACGTGCAGGAAGGGAAATATAATCCCAACCGTGAGGTGCATCACACTCATCTCGGGAGCCTCGGCAATCTTGCCAACGACCGTATAAAAGAGAAAATGGACACCATTCTGAAACACTTTGGCTGAAATGGCAGAAAACGTAATTAACGATCACAATAAGCAGGAGTATCCGCCGATGCACACGGCGGAGCATCTCCTCAACGGCGAGATTGTGCGCCGCTACGGATGCGGCCGCGCTTTCAGCGCCCACATAGAGCGCAGGAAATCGAAACTCGACTATCATCTTGACCATGCTCTGACAGCGGACGAACTGCAGGCCCTCGAAGACTATATCAACGGAATTGTAGCCGAAGACGTAGCCGTGACGGAAGAATTCATCACTCAGCAGGAAGCTATGGATCGCTTCGACATGAGCCGCCTGCCTGAAGGTGCATCAAATACTGTCAGGGTGGTGCGTATCGGCGACTACGACGCATGCCTCTGTGCCGGCACACACGTGGCCCGCACATCTGAGATCGGCACCTTCCGCATCACCAGTTCCCGCTATCAGGACGGCGTGCAGCGCATCGTCTTCAAACTTGGATTGTGATTTTCCCATTTCCGATTAATCAAGATTAAACAAGTAATTACTCCTTTAACGATATATCGGTGTGCACAACATCTGAATTCCGAGCAGACGTGGCACGCCACGTCACTACTATATGATTGATTCTCAGCTGTGAAATGTAGTGACATCGCGTGCGATGTCTTCCGAGACAGCCTTTTAGAAGCTCCGCAAATTGGGTTTGTGCCATTATAATCCTTATCTGGCAAAATTCACCACTCCAAAGTGAAAGTCCATATACAATAAAACCCCTCGGAGGTGTCATAGAGGTTGTTTGAGCAATATTATCCTTATATAATGCTCTCTAAATCCAGTACATATTTAATTATGGTAAGGATTTATTAATTCGCTATTACTTTTTATTTAATATTTCTTCAATGATGTTTTTATACCAAGCCACATGCTCAAATATTTGTCTAATTTTTGAATTTATATAGATTAAATTGAAATCATTTACACGTACATTTTGAGATTCAGCTTGTAAACTACGGAATATATCTTTTCGATGCTCCTCTTTTTCTATGGCGAGATGATTGTTTTCAATATACATTTTTGAAAACTGAAGAATCAATAGTATTCTTAATACGTCTTTAGGGATGGAGGCACAATATCTTAACTCACTATCCTCATCAGGATCACAATTTCTAATTTGAGATAGTGTACCATTATTTTTGTATGCTTTTTTGTGCTCATTATAATGTTTATGATTGAGAACCTCCTCTATTTCGGTTAAATGGGATTGCAATTCAGACTTAAATTGCTTTGCAAATGATTTATCGTATTCCAAATCATCTAATTGGCTCTTTAGATGATAAATAATTCCCATAATATATTCATGAAAATTATTTAAACGAGTGTGCATATTTGGCACATCCAATAAAATAATATTGTTAATGGTTGGAGATAGGTCTTCCTTCTTCAGAGAATACCGATAGTTAAACGAACCATTATCAAATTTATCAAATTCTTGCAAATAATGTAGAATAGCGTCAAATTTTACAGTGAATCCGATTCGGTTAGCTCTCTTTCTTATATGAGGAAATATATTAATCCATATTTTTATTAAATCATGGTTTTGTTGTAGTACTTGTTTAGTATCTTGCGATGAACTACAAAAAGAACTTGCTAAATACTTTAATTCAAGTTCAACTATATGTCTGTGAC
>CAMWXO010000088.1 GCA_947178245.1 uncultured Porphyromonadaceae bacterium | reverse complement strand
TCCGTGCATTTGGGGTGAAGGAAAGCGATCTGGAGTCCGTCGGCACCCTTGCGCGGAGCCTTGTCGATGGTGCGCACACCTTTTTCCTCGCATTCAGCCAGGGCTTCGGCCACTCCGCTCTCCACTGCGAAAGCGAGATGGTGCATGCCGCCTTTGCCGCCGTTTTTCTCGATGAATTTGGCGATAGTGCTTTCGGGGCTGGTGGCTTCAAGAAGCTCTATCTTCGTGTCTCCTACCTTGAAGAATGCGGTTGTGACTTTCTGGTCTTCCACTACTTCCTGCTTGTAGCATTTCAGGCCAAGCACGTTCTCATAATACTTGATTGCCTCTGCAAGGTTGGGCACTGCGATGCCGATGTGTTCAATGTGAGATATTTCCATTGCGGTTTTTTGATTTATTGGTTAGCTATCTGTTAGTCTCGTGATGCCGTCAGGCCCGTTGAGGGCGTGTCAACATAATTATTTGCAAAATTAGCAATTATTTTTAAAACTTCAAACGTATTTTGTGAAATATTTGCACTTCCGGCCTAAATATTTTTTAATAATTTTGGTGCCCGGCATTGATTTCCTCTCTATCCGGAGCGAAAAAATGCTACTCGGATGTAAATTTTTAAGATAAAGCATTGTTATGTCAGATTTTTTTACGATATTTGCAAAAAATTTGCAGGCCCGCATCTGCAATGAGTATTAATTTTCATCAGCGATATCTCCTCGAGACAGATATTTATGGAAATGACCACAGGTGCTTTGGCCGCCATGATCAATGCAGAAATTGACGGCGACCAAGACGCGAAATTATACGGGTTCGCTAAAATAGAGGAAGCCGCTCCGGGGCAGCTCACCTTCATAGCGAATCCCAAATATGCACATTTTCTTGAGTCGACGCTTGCGTCGGCTGTATTGGTGTCAAGAGATTTTTTCCATCCCAATCCCAAGGGAGTGACACTTCTGAAAGTGGATGACCCTTATTCCACTCTCGCTCAGCTGCTTCGCCTTATCCAGAGCATGGCCCCCAGGAAGAAGGGTATAGAGCAGCCCTGTTTCATTGCAGAAGGGGTGGAGATACCCGCTGATGCCTACATAGGTGCGTTTTCATATATAGGAAAAGGTGCGTGTATCGGCAAGGGGGCGCAGATCTATCCGCAGGTATATATAGGTGAGGATGCTTCGGTAGGTGAGAATACATGTCTCTATGCCGGCGTGAAAGTCTATCAGGGATGCCGAATCGGTGACAGATGCATTCTTCACAGCGGAGTAGTGATTGGAGGAGACGGATTCGGATTTGCCCCGAGCAGGGAGGGCGTATATGAGAAATTGCCTCAGACCGGTATCGTCGTGATAGAAGACGACGTGGAGATCGGAGCCAACACGACGGTAGATCGCGCCACATTCGGCTGCACCCGTATCGGAAAAGGCACTAAGCTCGACAATCTCATAATGGTGGCCCATAATGTGGAGATCGGCACCAACAATGTCTTCGCCGCGCAGTCGGGAATAGCCGGAAGCACTAAAATCGGCAATTCCAACCGTGTGGGCGGACAGGTAGGCTTCGCAGGTCACATCTCGGTAGGCAATAACAATGAATTCGGCGCTCAGTCGGGAATACCGAAGAATGTGGGCGATAATCAGCGGCTCATGGGCTATCCCGCCGTGGATTACGGCAAGTTTGCCCGCACCGTGGTATATATCAACAGACTCAACGAACTTTTTGCCTCGCTCAAGAAGTGACGGAGGCAAAAAATCATGACAATAGTTTTTCCATTCCATAATAGTAATAAAATCGACAGATAATTATATGAATCAACTCACACTGAAAGCTCCCTTTAAAGTAGAGGGAAAAGGTCTCCATTCCGGACAGCATCTGATTGCGGAGTTCAAGCCTTCCCCGGCCAACACCGGCATAAAGTTCAAGAGAACTGATCTGGAAGGTCAGCCTGTAATAGATGCGCTTGCCGAGAATGTGGTGGAGACCACCCGCGGCACCGTTATCGGCAAGGGTGATGTGCGCATAAGCACTATCGAGCATGCGATGGCTGCCTTGTATGCCGCCGGAATCGACAACTGCCTGATAGAAGTCGATGGCCCGGAACTTCCCATCCTCGACGGGAGCGCCACCATATACGCCGAACTTATCGAACAGACGGGCCTCGAAGAGCTCAACGCCGATAAGGATTACTACGTGATAAAGGAGAAAATTCAATATAAGGATGAAAACGGCGCCACCATCACTATCTATCCTGATGAAGGATTCAGCGTCGAGGTGATGGTGGAATATAATTCCACCGTTCTCCCCAACCAGTTTGCCGTGCTCGACGAGCTTGCTGATTTCAAGCAGGAAGTGTCAAGTGCCCGCACATTCGTCTTCGTCAGGGAGATCGAGGCTCTTCTTCACAATGGTCTCATCAAGGGTGGAGATCTCGAAAATAGCATCGTGATCTATGATCAGCCCGTGAGTCAGGATAAGATCAATGAGATCTGCGATGCAGTGCACGTGCCTGCCATGACAGTAGACAAACTCGGCTATATCAACCCGAAGCCTCTCAAATGGGATAACGAGCCGGCGCGCCATAAACTTCTCGACGTGATCGGCGACATAGCACTTATCGGACGCCCGCTCAAGGGGCGCGTAGTGGCTATCCGCCCCGGACATACCATCAACAACAAGTTTGCCCGTATGCTCCGCAAGGAAGTGAAACACACAGAGATACAAAGCCCGGTCTACAATCCCAACATAGCGCCGATCATTGATGTTAACGGCATCAAGAAGTTGCTCCCCCACAGATATCCCTTCCTGCTTATCGACAAGGTTATTGAAATCGACAAGAAGCATTGTGTGGCGGTCAAGAATGTTACGGTCAATGAGCCGTTCTTCCAGGGTCACTTCCCGCAGGAGCCCGTCATGCCCGGTGTGCTCCAGGTAGAGGCCATGGCTCAGGCAGCCGGCGTGCTCGTGCTCAACTTCCTCGAAGACCCCGAGAAATATTCCACCTACTTCCTGAAGATAGATAATGTCAAGTTCCGCCAGAAAGTAGTGCCCGGAAATACGCTTCTCCTCAATGTCTCGCTCGCCACAGAGATTCGCAGGGGCTGCGCAGTGGTCAAGGGTTATGCCTTCGTGGGCGAGAAGATCGTATGCGAGGCTGAATTCATGGCCCAAATCATCAAAAATAAGTGATCATGGGGAGCATGAATTTTATTCATCCCGATGCCAAAATCGGAAACAATGTCAAGATAGGCAATTTCACCACAATACATGAGGATGTCGAGATTGGCGACAACTGCGAGATTGACTGCAATGTGAATATCTATCCCGGTGCCCGCATAGGAGCAGGAGTGAAGATATTTCCCGGAGCCACGGTAGCCGCCGTGCCGCAGGATCTGAAGTTTCGTGGAGAAGAGACATTAGCCTATGTTGGAGATGGCACCGTGCTTCGTGAATGCGTCACGGTGCATAGAGGCACTGCCTCGAAAGGCAAGACTGTAGTGGGTGAGAACTGCCTGCTCATGGCCTACGTGCACGTGGCTCACGACTGCGTCGTGGGCAATAGCGTGATATGCTCCAATGCAGCCCAGATGGCAGGTGAAGTGGTGATCGACGACTGCGCCGTGATCGGCGGAGGAAGCCTTATACATCAGTTCTGCCATATCGGAAGAAACGTGATGCTTCAGGGGGGCGCCCTCGTCAATAAGGATATTCCCCCCTTCATAAAGGCTGCGAGAGAGCCTATCTCATTCGTGGGCCTAAATTCCATCGGACTCCAGCGCAGGGGCTTCAAGCCCGAGGATATCTCTCAGATTCAGGAGATATATCGTATTCTCTATCTCAGCGATCTCAACGTCACCAATGCCGTGAAGATGATTCTCGAGGTTTGTCCCGAATCTGTCTATAGGGATGAAATCGTGAACTTCGTCACAAATTCCAACAGAGGCATCATCCGCTCGGCGATCTGACATTAACGACATGCTGACAACTGCCAATCAATATGTGCGTCTTATTATTGATTGCATAGCCTCACATGGTGTCGGGACTGCCTATTGCAGTCCCGGATCTCGTAATGCCCCTCTGCTCATAGCTCTCGAATCTCATCGTGAGATTTTAAAGCATGTGGTGGTCGACGAGAGGAGCGCCGCGTTTCAGGCTCTCGGTTGTGCCCTCGTGGAGCGCACTCCAGTGCTCCTCGTGTGCACGTCAGGCACAGCCGTGCTCAATTATGCACCTGCCGTAGCTGAGGCGTATTATGCAGGTGTGCCCCTTATCATAGTCTCAGCCGACCGTCCTTCGGAATGGATAGATCAAGACGATTCGCAGACAATCCGCCAGTTTGGAGTGCTGTCACATATAGTTAAGGCTTCGTATGATGTCCGTGCCATTCCGGAAGATCCGTCAGGAAAATATACAGCCGGGGGAGCATGGCGCATCAACCGCACTGTGAACGAAGCCATGCTGAAGGCTCTTGAGGGAAAGCCCGGGCCTGTCCATATCAATGTTCAGCTTGGCGAGCCTCTCGGCATGATGGAGGAGATAGCCCCTGAATCTCCACGGATAGTGGAGCAGATAGAGAGGGCGGAAGCTCTGTCGAAGATGGCGATGCAGGAGATTATCAGATCTCTCGACGGAAAGAAGATCATGCTCGTAGCCGGCTTCATGAGGCCCGACAATAAACTTGACCGCGCCGTCAGGCGCTTAGCCGCTCTGCCCAATGTGGTGGTGATGGCTGAAACATTGTCTAATCTCCACACTCCGGCCCGCCATGCCTCGATGATCGATGCCGTGCTCTGCAGGCTTACTGAAGAAGAAAAGGAGGAATTGCGCCCTGAGGTGATTATCTCAATAGGAGGGGCCCTTGTCTCCCGTATGCTGAAACAATACTTGCGTCTCAACCGGCCTGACTATCATATCACTGTCGGCCACAGCAACTATTTCTGCGACTGTTTTCAGTCGCTCACTACTAAAGTAGAGATTGCCCCGGCCGGCTTTATCGCCGCACTTGCGGCCGGTTTGAGTAAATCGGTCAATCACGGTGGAAACAGTGACTTCGCAGAAAAATGGCTGCTGGCGAGAAAGCGCGCGGCTGCCGAAGCGGAGGCGTATGTCGCGTCAGCGCCGTGGTCTGATCTGACTGCGCTGCATTATCTTCTGACTCATCTGAAGCTCGACAATCTGTTTCTCTCCAACGGTACCGTAGTCAGGTATTCCCAGCTTATCGCTCACTCTTGCCATGCGGAATACTGCAACCGTGGGGTATCAGGAATCGATGGGACTACCGCCACGGCTGTAGGAGGCGCTGTCGCTTATAGCGGTGATACCACTCTTATCTCAGGCGATATGTCATGGCTGTATGATTCGGGAGTATCAACGCTCGGCAACATGCCCGGCAGAATGAAGTGTGTCGTGATTGACAATTCAGGTGGAGGCATCTTCCGCTTCATCAAGTCCACATCCTCGATCTCTCCCGAAATACTCGATACTTATTTCTGTGCTCCTTCCGATTATTCAGTGTCTGATATCGCAGAAGCCTACGGTTATGACACCTTTGAGGCCAATGACTTGTCTTCGCTCGAAGAGGGAGTGAAGTGGCTCGATGCGCCATCCGACCTCCCCGGAATCCTTGTGGTGCATACGCCCCCGGAAGTGAGCGCCGAGGTGCTTAAAGGTTATTTCGCCGGCCGATGACACGCTTACGCCGGCAATCCAAATGAATATCTTACAATAATGAAAATCATTCCTATACTATGTTTGACTGGAAGACCATAAAAGAATATGAAGACATCCTCTTCGATCAGTTTGAGGGTATAGCCAAAATTACTATCAATCGTCCGCACGTATATAACGCATTCAGGCCCAAGACTAACTTCGAGATGCTCGATGCCATGAAGATATGCCGCGACCGCGAGGATATTCGTGTTGTTGTCCTTACTGGAGCGGGCGACAAGGCTTTCTGCTCGGGCGGCGATCAGAATGTGAAGGGCGTGGGCGGATATATCGACGATTCCGGAACTCCGCGGCTCAACGTGCTCGAGATGCACCATGCGATAAGGAGCATACCCAAGCCGGTGATAGCGATGGTAAACGGTTATTCCATCGGCGGAGGCAACGTGCTCCAGGTGCTGTGCGACCTTTCCATAGCGTCAGAAAACGCGCGCTTTGGCCAGACGGGGCCGAAAGTCGGAAGTTTCGATGCCGGTTTCGGGTCGTCATATCTCGCAAGATGCGTAGGCCAGAAGAAAGCCCGCGAGATATGGTTCCTCTGCAAGCAGTACACTGCTCAGGAGGCGCTTGAGATGGGGATGGTGAATTGTGTGGTGC
>CAMWXO010000087.1 GCA_947178245.1 uncultured Porphyromonadaceae bacterium | reverse complement strand
CCTCAGGGGTGGCTCCGAGCCATTTCGCTATCACTACAACGGAGACTATTCCTGCAAGGCATCCCACAAGTTCCGTGAGGAATATGGTCAGGAACTGACGCCGGATGTGTTTCAGTTCATTATAGAGCGGCAATCCGAGCGCCACGATAGCCGGCTTGAGCCAGAATTCAATGAGGTGGCCCGACTCGTAGTATGTTTCATAGCTGATTCCGGTGAGTTTCAGAAGCGCGATGATGGCGATTATCGTTATCAGCATCGGGCTCAGCCACGACAGGCGCGTTTTCTTCTGAAGCCAACCTCCGGCCCAGTAGATGAGAAAAGTGATGGTGATAAGCACCATCGGCTGCGAGAGGCGTTCAGTGAGTGTCATTGTGTCTGTCTTTCCGGAATCTGTTGTGAATATACTGATGGAAATGTCCTGTGACGATCAGGACTACGGCTATGCTCACGAGCGTGGCCACCGTTATAGGAAGCCATTGCGCTTCGATGACGTCGAAATAGAGCATCAGGGCAACGCCGGGAGGAATGAAGAAAAACGCCATGTTTGAGAGCAGGAAGTGGCAGATCGGCTTGATTGTGTCTGGATTCACCACTTTCCTCTCGAGGAGCAAGGTGAGCAGGAGCATTCCCAAGATGCTCCCCGGGATGGAGACTCCGGGAATGAGGGCGATCAGTTCGCCGGCCGCGAGGCATCCGAATATGATTGCGAATTGTTTTGCCATGCCGCAAATTTAATCAAAATCCTTTTTCATTCCAAATCGAGCCCTTCACTTTAATCGTGGTTTTCATAGAAGACACGTGAATTTCTAAATTTTTGCTACTTCTTACCCCGTTTTACAAAATAAAGTTGTAACTTTGCAGTCTAAAACCATACGTATGAAGAAAATCATCGATTTGATCGACGGAAGCAAGCGTCCGTTTCTTTCTCTCGAAATTCTCCCTCCATTGAAGGGTAACAGCATATATAATGTGTTTGACATAATTGAGCGGCTTAGGAAATTCGATCCGCAGTTTGTCAATATCACGTCTCATCCGAGCGAATACGTCTATCAGCCACTGCCCAATGGCACCCATCGCCGCGTGAGCGTCGTGAAGCGTCCCGGCACCGTGGCGATAGCCGCGGCCATACAGCATCGCTACGGGCTCGTGCCGGTGCCCCACATCATCTGCCGGGGTTTTACGAAAGAAGAGACCGAGTATGCTCTGCTCGACCTTAACTTTTTAGGCATCAACAATCTGATGCTTTTGCGAGGTGATGATAAGAAAGGTGCGTTTTCTGAGCTTGAGAAGCATTTGTATCACCGGCATGCCACCGATCTTCAGGAGCAGATAAATCAGTTCAATAAGGGCATAGGGCTCAACGATATCGCTATAGAGGGGATTCAGACGCCCTTTTCCTACGGCATGGCCTGTTACCCCGAGAAGCATGAGGAAGCGCCCAACATGGAGTCTGATTTGAGATATCTCAAGATGAAGGTAGATGCGGGTGCCGATTATCTCATCACGCAGATGTTTTTCGACAACCGGAAATACTTCTCTTTTGTAGAACGCTGCCGTGAAGAGGGCATAAATGTTCCGATCATCCCCGGCATCAAGCCTATCTACAAGCGCTCGCAACTCAACGTTCTCCCCAAGGTGTTCCGAACCGATATCCCCGAGCCGCTCGCATCGCGGATTCGTGACGCTGCCGATGACAGTGAGGTGAAGGAGATCGGCATAGACTGGGCCATTCGCCAGAGCGAGGAACTTATGAACCACGGCGTACCCGGCATTCATTTCTATACTATGGGAATAAGCGACGGCGTAGCCCGTATAGCCGAAAAGATATTCTGAACATGACTGACCGAAAAAAACTTGATAATCTGCTGAGAAATCACGTTCTTGTGCTTGATGGCGCTATGGGCACGATGGTGCAGGGGCGCAATCTGAGTGATGCAGACTTCAGGGGGGAGCGATTTGCAGGGCATCCTTCGCGTCTGGAAGGATGCAACGATATTCTTTGCATCACCCGTCCTGATGTGGTTCTCGATATACACCGCGAGTATCTTGAGGCGGGTGCAGACATTATTTCTACCGATACTTTCAATGCCAACGCCATCTCGCTGGCAGACTACTCCCTGCACGAAGACAGTGAAGTGATCCGGGAGATCAATCGCTCGGGCGCTGCTTTGGCGCGGAAAGCGGCTGATGAGGCTCCTGACAGATCTTGGGGAGGCAAAGCGCTTGTCGCCGGATCGGTCGGCCCTACCAACAAGTCCGCCACCATGAGTCCGGATATCACCGATCCGGCAGCGCGCAACGTGACATTCGACATGCTTTTCGACGCATATACTGTGCAGTGTGAAGGCCTGATAGCCGGCGGTGTTGATCTGATTCTCTTCGAGACTGTCTTCGACACCCTCAATCTCAAGGCAGGTCTTGATGCCGCGCGTCACGCCATGCTTCTGTGCGGGCGTGAAGTTCCGGTGATGGTGTCGGCTACAGTCTCCGACAGAAGCGGCCGAACTCTCAGCGGACAGACGCTCGCGGCATTTGCCACTTCCGTGGAGAAATATCCCTATATAGTATCTCTCGGACTTAATTGCAGTTTCGGCCCCGAGGATATAATTCCTGCCGTAAGGGAACTCGGCAAGTACACATCGCACTTCATCACTGCCCATCCAAATGCCGGGCTTCCGGATGCTCTTGGCCGTTATAGCGTCAGCCCGGAGATCTTCACCGCGCAGTTGCGGCCGCTTCTCGATGAGAGACTTGTAAATGTGGTGGGAGGATGCTGCGGAACAACGCCGGCCCACATCAAGGCGCTGCGCATTGCCGTGGATGAAGCGTCGCCCCGCATTACCGAATCCCTCGCCCCGGCGTTGCGCATTTCAGGGCTTGAGATGGTGGAGGTGAGGCCCGAGAACAATTTCCTTGTGGTGGGGGAGCGTTGCAACGTGGCCGGCTCACGCAAGTTTCTGCGTCTCATAAAAGAAAAGAAATATGACGAGGCTCTCGCCATAGCCCGCAAGCAAGTGGAAGACGGGGCTATGGTGATAGACATAAATATGGACGATCCACTCCTCGATGCCGCAGTTGAAATGAAACATTTCCTGTGTCTCTACGCTTCCGAGCCTGAAGTGGCCAAGTGTCCGGTAATGGTGGATTCTTCCGACTGGCTCGTGGTGGAGACTGCCCTGAAGAATCTTCAGGGAAAGTCAGTGGTAAATTCAATCTCCCTCAAGGAAGGAGAGGCGGAGTTTCTGCGCAAGGCCACACGCATACGTGAGCTTGGTGCCGCAGTGATAGTGATGGCTTTTGACGAAGCCGGACAGGCCGATACATACGCCCGAAAGATAGACGTGTGCGCCAGAGCATATCGTCTGCTCACTGAAAAATGTGGTTTTGACGGTGACGACATCATTTTCGATGTGAATGTAATGGCCGTAGCCACGGGTCTGCATGAACATTCCCGTTACGGCATTGATTTCATCGATGCCGTGCGATGGGTGAAACGGAATCTTCCAGGCGCACGCACGAGCGGAGGCATCAGTAATCTCTCGTTTGCATTCCGTGGAAACAATACCCTGCGCGAGATGATGCACTCGGTGTTTCTCTACCATGCCATTGCTGCCGGCCTCGACATGGCGATAATGAATCCGGCCTCCGCTCTTTCCTACGACGCGATCGATCCGCATCTTCGCGGTCTGATAGAGGATGTGGTGCTCGCACGCAGGCCGGATGCTGCTGATGAAATCGCTGACTATGCCGCATCGCTGGCTCAGGAAGGAGCAAAAACTGATGCCGGAGTGCTGCAGAGGGATCTATCGGTGCCGGTTGAGGTGCGTATTGAGGAGATGGTTGTGGCCGGTAAATCGGAACATCTGCATGAAGACCTCGATCTGCTGGCCCGGAACATGAAAGCTGTGGATATTGTGGAAGGCCCGCTCATGGCCGGTATGACACGTGTAGGTAAGCTTTTCGGAGAGGGCAAGATGTTTTTGCCGCAGGTGGTCAAGACTGCGAGAGTGATGAAGATGGCTGTAGACCATCTGAAGCCCCTGCTCATGCAGCAGTCTTCCGGAGCCGGAGAGGTGAAGACCGGCACGGTGCTGCTAGCTACCGTAAAGGGTGATGTGCACGACATAGGAAAGAACATCGTCTCCATAGTTATGGCCTGCAACAATTTCGAGATTATTGATCTTGGAGTGATGGTGCCGGCTGAAGACATAGTGAAGGTTGCACTGGAGAGGAATCCGGACGTTATATGCCTGTCGGGGCTTATCACTCCCTCGCTCGCTGAGATGACCAACACCGTCAGGGCTCTCCGAAAGGCAGGAGTCAGTGTTCCCGTCATCGTAGGTGGTGCAACCACGTCGGCGCTTCATACTGCGCTGAAGATAGCACCTGAGTATGACGGAGCCGTAATTCATGTTAAGGATGCCTCGCAGAATCCTCTTGTGGCGGCGAGTCTTCTTGCTGTGGATAGTGCCGATGATTACGTGAAGGACGTAAAAATGCGGCAGGAAGAACTTCGTAAGGAATATTCTGAAGAGTCGGCGGGGCTCCTTTCCCTGGCCGAGGCCCGAAAACGCGGAAAGCTATATAAGGTGTCTTCACCTTCTCCGGCTCCCTGTTGCGGGGTAGGCGACCTCATACTCAGGCCATTCTCGATCAGCGAGCTTGAGCCGCTGATCAACTGGAAGATGTTGCTTCATGCCTGGGGGCTACACGCGAATGACTGCCCCTGTGGCTGCGGAGCCGGATACGAAGCCGAATCTCTTCTTGCCGATGCCCGCCGGTGCCTTGCCGAACTCAGTGAGAGCGGACGCTTTGACGGGTATGGAATGTTCCGGATTCTACCCGCATCCGCTGATGGAGATGATCTCACGCTCGGAGGAAAGCGTATCCCTCTGCTTCGTCGCCAGTCGGCGACATTACCATGCATCTCGCTCGCCGATTATGTGGCTGAGGGTGATGATTATGATTATGCAGGAGTCTTCATGGCCGGAACAGGGTATTATATCGATGATCTGCGGCGTAAATATGAGGAAGCCGGAGATTCTTACAAAGCTCTTCTTCTTCAGGCCTTGGCCGACCGTCTTGCTGAGGCCGCCTCGGAATATCTGCACTATCTTGTCAGGACTCAGTACTGGGGATATGCACCTGATGAGGCATTTGATGCCCGTGAGATACTGCGTGGAGGCTACGGGGGTATCCGTCCTGCTATGGGCTATCCCATGCTTCCCGATCAGGTTCTGAATCATGAGATTTATGATCTTCTTCAGCCTCAGAGCGGAATCAGGGCCATAATCACCGAAAACGGTGCCATGACTCCTTCATCCACGATCAGCGGCCTGTATATCGCCGCTCCGGAGGCCAAATATTTCATGGTGGGCGATATCGACGGCGAGCAGATGGCCGACTATGCTGGGCGCAGGAATATTCCCGTGGAGAGAATGAAGCAAATTCTGAATAAATAGAAAGGAAGCGTCCCGCCCGGGATGCTTCCTTTATGAATGATGGGTGTCCGGAATCAGTAATTCAGGAGCCGCATGAATTCCTCGCGTAGAGCAGGCTCTTCGGCAAAACGTCCGCAATAATCGAAGGTCGTGGTGCAGCTGTCCTGCTTCTCGACTAGACTCATTTTCATGCAGAGGTGTTCGGCTGAGCAAGCCACAATCACGCCCTCGGTGGGCATAGCCTCGGCGAGCAGTGCGCAAACCTGAGCCGTCAGTCGTTCCTGCACCTGCAGACGCCGCGCAAACGACTCCACGATACGTGCGAGTTTAGAGAGCCCTATCATCTTGCCTTTCGGCAGATACCCTACGGCCACTTTGCCGAAGAAGGGGAGGATATGATGCTCGCACATGCTGTAGAATTCGATGTCCTTTACAATGATGATCTTGGAGCCTTCATACTCAAACACGGCCTTCCGCGCTATTGCGAGCGGATCCTGCCCGTAGCCTCTCGTGATGTCGAGGAGGGCTTTGGCGGCTCTCACCGGAGTCTTCAGCAGGCCTTCGCGTTCCGGATTTTCTCCTACGAGCCGGAGTATCTCACGATAGTGGCCGGCGATCTCTTCCACAAGTTGCTCGTCGTGCTCTATGTTAGTCATCTTGCGTTGATTTTTGTTTTCACCACACGCATCTCCGAACTGAAACCGGGAAACGACCGCTTCAGTTCATCAAGGGCTTTCTGGGCTTCTTCCTCAGTCCGGAAGTTACCGATGCGCGTATACCAGTTGGGTGCGCTTGAATATGTGTAGACCTGACCACGATATTTCGGAAAGCGAGCCACGATCGCGTTGCCGCGGGCCTTGGCCCTCGCCTCAAGCGAGCTTTGGTTTCTCACG
>CAMWXO010000086.1 GCA_947178245.1 uncultured Porphyromonadaceae bacterium | reverse complement strand
AAATTGGGTTATAGTGTCAAAAAAAAGCGAACATGGCTTGCATCAGAAGGCAAAGGTATACAAATAAATCCGTATTTGCAAAAAAAAACGGGAAATTTATTTTAAATGTCGGAATTATCAAGGTATTTTATTAATTTTGTCGTGAAAAAGACATTTAGATGAAAAAGGAAACCAAGGCGATACATACACCCTTTCAGCGCAGGGATGCTTACGATGCCCTTCAGATGCCTGTATATCACACGCTGGCGTTTGAATTTGATAATGCGGATATTATGGCCGACGCCTTCTGTGGCCGCACCGATGCTCCGGACTATTCGAGAGTGTTGAACCCGACTGTGACTCATTTCGAGAGCAGGATAGCCTCTCTCACCGGAGCGAAGGAAGTGAGCGCATTCACATCGGGCATGGCGGCCATCAGCGCTATGCTCCTGAGCACGGCATCGGCAGGGAAAAACATAATATCATCAAGTCATCTCTTCGGCAACACCTATCTTCTGCTGACGCGCACCCTTGCCCGCTACGGTGTCGAGGCGCGTCTGACCGACCTTACGGATCCGACGGCCGTGGAGGCGCTTGTTGATGGCGACACCTGCTGCATATTTCTCGAGAGCGTCACCAATCCGCAGACCGAGGTGGCAGACGTCAGGGCTCTCTCGGAAATCGCCCGGAGGCATGGATTTCCGCTTATTGCCGACACTACAATGATACCCTTTACACAGTTTGACGGCAGAAAACTCGGACTTGACTTTCAGGTGGTCTCCACCACTAAATATGTTTCGGGCGGAGCCACGAGTCTGGGGGGAGTCATAATAGACTATGGGAACTTTCCAGAGATATCCACATTCATCAAGAAGGATTGCGTTTTCAATTTAGGAGGGTATATGACTCCGCATGCGGCCTATATGCAGACTCTCGGGCTGGAGACTCTTCAGGTGCGCTATGACCGACAGGCTGCAACTGCGCTCAGGCTTGCCCGACTGCTTGAGCAGACGCCCGGAGTGGTAAGGGTGGGGTATCCCGGACTCGAGAGCCATCCGCAGCATGAGCTGTTCAGGGAGCAGTATGGGGAGGGTGCAGGTGCCATGCTCACGTTCGATCTTGAGAGCGGAGAGGCCTGCCGGCGGTTTATCAACAGATTGCAGCTCATACACAGAGCCACAAATCTCTTCGACAACCGCTCGCTTGCCATTCATCCGGCGAGTACGATCTTCGGGCCGCTCACTCAGGAACAACGAGACGCGATGGATGTGAAAGACACCACAATCAGGCTGTCGGTAGGGCTTGAGGATGCCGAAGACCTTTACGCCGACATTTGCCGGGCGCTTGGTGATCTTCCGACTGATAAACTCCAACACAATGAAATATAATTTCGACGAGATAATTGAGCGCCGCGGCAGCGGGGCGATAAAGACAGATCTGCTCGAGGAGCGCTTTGGGCGACCCGACCTTATCGCGGCGTGGGTGGCCGATATGGATTTCGCCACGCCTGATTTTATCATTGATGCCCTCAGAAAGAGGCTCGAGCATCCTGTTTTGGGATATACGGCCGAGCCTGCTGACTACAGGCCCTCAATCATAGACTGGGAAAGGAACCTTCACGGCTGGGAAATCCTGCCTGAGTGGATCAGTTATATCCCCGGTATAGTGAAGGGTATCGGGATGGTGATAAATGTCTTCACCGAGCCGGGCGACGATGTGGTCATCATGCCGCCCGTCTATCATCCTTTCCGTATAGTGCCGGAAGAAAACGGCAGGAATGTGGTGAGTGTTTCGCTACTTGAGGATGCGGCCCACCGCTACTATATGGATTTCGAGGCTCTTGAGGCGCTTCCTACCCGTGGTGGTGTGCTTATTCTCTCAAATCCCCATAACCCTGGAGGCCGGATGTGGAGTGAGGATGAGCTCCGCCGCCTTGCTGAGATATGCCGCCGCAAGAACCTGCTTGTGATCTCTGACGAGATTCATGCCGACATGGCTCTATGGGGGCGTAGGCATGTGCCTTTCGCCACAGTGAGCGAGGATGCGGCCGCCAACAGCATCACGTTCTGCGCTCCGTCTAAGACATTCAATATCCCCGGGGTGGTAAGTTCATTCTCCGTAGTGCCCGACGAGAGGCTGAGGCAAAGGTTTTATGGCTGGCTGGCAGCCAATGAGATGGGCGACGCACCGCTCTTCTCGCATATAGCCACGGTGGCCGCATATCGTGAAGGTGCCGAGTGGAGGCGCGAGATGCTGGAATATGTCGAGGCGAACATACGTTTTGTCGAGGAATACAGCCGGGAGAATATTCCGGGAGTTAAGGCATTGCGTCCCGACGCCTCTTTCCTTGTGTGGCTCGACTGCCGCGAACTGGGCCTGTCGCATCATCGGCTTGTCGATCTCTTCGTGAATAAGGCGCGCATCGCTCTCAACGACGGCGCCATGTTCGGCAGGGAGGGGAGCGGCCTTATGCGGCTCAACGTGGCCGCCCCGCGCAAGGTGCTGGAGGAGATAATGCGCAGGCTGCGCGATGCAGTCAGAGAATACGGAAAATAAGACGCAAATAAAGGGCGCACGAGAATATCGCGCGCCCTGCATCATATTTTATTCAGACTAAGGCTGATGAGACTGATGTCTGCAATCAGTAGTTGGAGGGTTTGAGTTCGAAGTAAGCCTGCGGATGGCTGCATACGGGGCACTTGTCGGGTGCTTTCTTGCCGATATGGATATGGCCGCATTCCCTGCACATCCACATCTTGTCTTCGTCGCGCGAGAAGACGATGCCGCCCTCGATGTTGGCGAGGAGCTTGCGGTAGCGATCCATGTGGGTGCGTTCGATCTCGCCCACCATCTCGAACTTGCGCGCGATGGCGGTGAATCCCTCTTCTTTGGCGATAGCGGCGAATTCCTTATACATGTCCTCATATTCGTATTCCTCGCCTGCGGCCGCGTCCACGAGATTGACCGGCGTTGCGGGCACGTCATCATCGTGCAGAAGTTTGAACCAGATCTTGGCGTGCGCGTGCTCGTTGTCGGATGTCTCCTTGAAAATAGCGGCTATCTGCTCATAGCCGTCTTTCTTCGCTTTCTTGGCGTAGAATGAATATTTCACTGCGGCCTGCGACTCGCCTGCAAACGCCTTTCTCAGGCATTCTTCAGTCTTGCTTCCTTTAAGTTCCATAAAATGTCGATATTTTTTTGAATAATGTTTTACTTTTCAAACACCTTATCGGCCGAAAGGTTTAAAACTTTATGCGTCGGAGTGTTGTTTTTTGTTTAGAGGCATTCTAAAACACTCTGAAATCATGATTCATTAACCTAATAATCTTTTCTACAAGTGAGACTTGACGGACGCCGCACGAGCGGCAATATTCAAGACCGACGCGGCATGTCGGGCAAAGCCATCGGTATCGGCGGCGGTATAGTAGGCATCATCATCGCCGCGGTGATAACCCTCCTTTCGGGCGGAGACATGAGCGATGTGGCCCGCACGGTCTTCGACAATGTGCAGAATGGGGGACTCCAGCAGCAACAGGCACATGCCGCTGTGGAACTTGACGCTGAAGATCAGCGGCTTTTCGACCTGTCGTCGAAAGTGCTTGCAGGCACCGAGGATGTATGGACCAAAATCTTCCGCGAGCAGGGCTGGGGTGAATACCGCGCGCCGCAGATGGTGGTCTATAGCGGCGCGGTGCAGACAGGATGCGGACAGGGTACGGCCCAGACCGGCCCATTCTATTGCTCGGCCGACGAGACCGTATATATCGACCTCGACTTCTTCAAGTCGATGCAGAGCCAGATAGGGGCGTCGGGCGATTTCTGCTATGCCTACGTCATAGCCCATGAGGTGGGCCATCATGTGCAGCATCTGCTCGGCACGCTCGACCAGGCGCATGCCGCCATGTCGCGCATGTCGGAAGCGGAGGCCAACAAGATCAGCGTTCGCCTCGAGCTTCAGGCCGACTACTACGCCGGAGTGTGGGGGCACGTTGACAATCAGATGTTCGGCTCCATTGAGCCGGGCGACGTGGAAAACGCCATCAACGCCGCTTCGAAGATCGGCGACGACTATCTTCAGAAGAAAGCCTACGGGCGTGAGATGCCCGAATCTTTCAACCACGGCCGCAGCGAATGGCGCGTGAATTGGCTCTCAAAAGGCCTGAAGACGGGTGATCCGCTGCAAGGCGACACTTTCTCGGACTCATATCCTCCGAGAATCTGAAAATAAGATAAAAAACGGGGCCGTGAGGCCCCGTTTCTTTTATTCTGAAAATAAAATAGGAGTGGCGGATGCTCCGGGGAGCATCACTACATTTCCCCAATTCTAAATTCTCAATTCTAAATTATTTCAAGATCTTCTTTCCGTTTACTATGACGATTCCGCGAGTGCTCTCGGTAGCCGGAAGGCCGTTGATGCCGTAGGCTTTTCCGCAGGATGCGTCAGAGCCTTCGATAGCCTCTACTCCCGCTCCGAATTCTTCCTGCCCGGCAAGGAGTGTGCCGCCGGCATTGCCGCCCTCCACGATGTGGGCCACGAGAGAATTGAGATAGTTCTCGAGATTGGTGTATCCGTTCTCAGCGGTAGCCGGCCCGTCGGCCTGATCGTTGGGGTTGAGGCCGTTGGCGATCTCCCACTCGTCGGGCATTCCGTCGCCGTCAGAGTCGAGCGGCGCTTCAGCCGACACGAGTTTCGGGAATCCGGTGCTTCCATCGGCATATACGATGTCGTCCTGGCTGTTGATCAGTCCCTTGCCTATGCCCTTCACTATGCACGACGCCTTGCCCTCGCGGGTGTCGTCGATCATCATCAGGTCATATTCATCGCGGCTCAGCGACGCTCCCGCAAATTCGAGCACGCGATCGTAGGCCATATCGGCAGTGTGGGTGGTGACCGCGGCGAACTCCATCGGGGCGAATGCATGCAGGTCGTCTTCGGTGGCGTTGTGATAGTCTACCTTAGCACCCGTATCTATCTGCTTGAACAAGCCGATAGTCCAGTTGTCGGCCGACACGTCGGCATATTTCGAGTTCACGTTTCCCTCGATGTAGTAGGAGCCCCACTTGTGCAGGGTCTTGCCCCAGTCGTTGGTGGAGACTTTCACTTCCTGTCCGTCTACCGTAATGCAGAGTTTCTCGATGTCGATCTCATACTTCTCGGGATCGCCCTCGAAAGTCAGATAGCCCTTGTCGGAGGTGTCTACGGTGAGCTTGCATGTTGTGAGGTTGGTGCCCTTCACCTTATTATAGTTCTGGGCCGTGGCCTTGAGATTGTCGTCTTTGATGCAGTAGGAGAATGTGCGGATTCCGGGCTTGGCCATACGCTTGGCCTTTGCCGCGCTGAGGGCGTCGGTGGCGGGGCCCGGTTTGTAGTAATTGTTTACGATGTTCACGGTCATTGCCTCGCCTCCGTAGCATCCTTCGCCTGCATAGTTGTAGATCACGTTGTTGCGTAGATCCATGCGCTCGTCAAGTTGCGTTCCGGGGCGCGGGCCGAGGCGCGGGGTGCGCGAGCCGTGGTGGGCGAGGAGGTTGTGGTGGTAACTTGCGCCGGCGCCTCCCCAGTTGCCGCCATAGCCGTGGGTTCCCTTGCTGTGTCCGGAGTTAACGAGACTCTGCGTCACCATGCACCACTGCACGGTGATGTTTTTCGATCCGTAGACCGACAGGCACTCGTCGATGCTCCAGCTCACCGAGCAATGGTCTATCATCACTCTCTGTCCGTCCATGCCGCCCAGTCCGTCGCCTTCATGCGCGTTAGGGTTCGTCTTGAGGGCCTCGTTGCCGAGGCGGAAGCGCATGAACCGGATTATGACGTTTGGCGCGCTGATCACGAAAGGATAGTCGGCCACGCAGATTCCGTCGCCCGGAGCCGTCTGCCCGGCGATGGTCACGTCGCCCCTGTTCAGTTTCAGCTGTGATTTAAGATGTATCGTTCCGCTCACGTCAAAGACGATGGTGCGGGGCCCCGACTGTCCGCAGGCCCAGCGAAACGAGCCCTCGCCGGAGTCTTCGAGGTTGGTGACGTGGTAGACCTTGCCTCCGCGTCCTCCCGTGGTGATGGCTCCGAAGCCCTCGGCTCCAGGGAAAGAGGGGAGTTCCGGGGCGTCCTGGGCCGAGGAGGGGAGCGCTGCGGCAGCTGCTATCGCTGCTGCCGCTAATATTCTCGATAGTCTCATTTCTTGATTACTTTATCGGTCTGCACTGAGCCGTCGCTCATCACGATGCGTCGTATTGATATGCCATCGGCGGGAGCCGGGATCCTGACGCCGCGCAGGTCGTAGTATTCCACTGCCACCACGCTGCCGTTGCCGCCGATCGCCTCTACGCCGGCAAATCTCGCGCATTCGGGATAGTATTCGTCCACTGCATCGATGGCGTCGGC
>CAMWXO010000085.1 GCA_947178245.1 uncultured Porphyromonadaceae bacterium | reverse complement strand
TATCTTGAAAAGTTCCTCGCCAACAACGAACTGCCCGACTTCAAGAACTCATTCTATGCCGCCTACGACAAGACAACCGGCAGCTACTCCTTCGGTTCACTGCGCAATTATATCATAGAAATGATCGAGAACGGAGTGAAGGAAACCGACACCGAGTTCACCATCATACCCGTGAATCTTACACTCGAGGAGGTAGATGACAGCAGTTCCAGCTACTACTCCGGCTACTATGGCTACTACGGAACGTCATCAAACAAGACCATGGAAGTGACCAAATGCACCCCCTACATAGCCGGTCCCGCAATGTGCCGCCTGCGTATGGATAAGGCACTCTCAGTCTTCTCCTACTCAGTGCAACAGATGCAATAATCATGAACATATCATCTCTCCTGTTCGCGTTCAGTCTGCTCCGCTTCATCACCGGAGCAGAGGCAATCGCCGACACACTCGCGCCTCAACCCGCAGGAGCCACACTTCTCTTTGCCGGAGACGCGATGCAGCATCAGGCGCAACTCGATCAGGCCTTGCTTGAAGGCGACGGCAAGAGATATGACTATTCGGAATGCTTCAGGTGGATAGCGCCCGTCGTGACGGAGGCTGACTATGCGGTAGTCAATCTTGAAGTTCCGCTCGGGGGCGGCCCGCGCTACAGCGGCTATCCCTGCTTCAGCGCACCCGACAGCTATGCGCAGGCTTTGGCCGACGCCGGATTCGACATGATGCTCACGGCCAACAATCACTGCCTTGACTCGGGAATGAAGGCCGCCCGACGCACCATCTGGGCCCTGGATTCGCTCGGCATTGACCATATAGGAACATACTTCGATGCAGCCGACAGGCTGAAGAAAGTGCCTTTCATAAAAGACATCAACGGCATCAGATTCGGCTTTCTCAACTATACCTACGGCACAAACGGTATTCCTGCGAAAGACGGCATGGAAGTGTCGCTCATCGACCGCGACCGCATGGCTAAGGAAATAAAGCTCACACGCGATGCCGGCGCTGAAATTGTAGTAGTGACGATGCACTGGGGCATAGAATATGTGCTGCGCGAGAACGCCATACAGCGCGATTTGGCCAAGTTTCTGATAGACAATGACGCAGATATGGTGATAGGGAGCCATCCCCACGTGATACAACCCATGAAGATGGTACGCGACGATAAGCGTGGGCAGCTTGTGCCGGTGGTCTACTCCCTCGGTAACTTTATCTCCAACATGAAGACGGGCGACACCCGAGGAGGAGCTTACATGAGGGTGAGGGTGGAACGCGACGAAAATGGTAAAGCTCGTGTGAAATGGGCTGACTACGACACATTCTTCAGCGCGAAGCCCACCGGGAAAGGCTCCAACTACACTGTGATTCCCTCAGACCGCACCGATCTGATACCGGAAGCTCAAAAAACGCACTGGCAGATATTCAACCGCGCGGCCACGAAGGTATTCGAAGCGGAAAATGTAGACGTGCCAAAAAGAAAGAAATAACAAAAAATACCCGCAAGAAATGAAGACTCAAATCGACACCCCGAAGGCCCCGGGCGCCATCGGGCCCTACAGCCAGGCTGTGAAAGCAGGCAACCTCATCTTTGTCTCAGGACAACTTCCCATCAATCCGGCCGACGGCACTATGCCTGACGACATCAAGAGCCAGACACGCCGGAGCATTGATAATGCTAAAGCGATTCTCGAGGCTGGAGGCGCCACCCTCGCCGACGTGGTCAAGACCACGGTATTTCTCGCAGATATGAGTCTCTTCGGCGCTATGAACGAGGTGTATGCCGAATATTTCAGCGCGCCCTATCCCGCACGCTGCGCATTCGCAGTGAAGGAACTGCCGAAGCAGGCACTCGTAGAAATAGAGATGATCGCTGCCTGCTGAGCAAAAAAAGACTCATCTTCACAATAAAGGACTCCTGACGAATGTGTCAGGAGTCCTTTTCCATAAGTTCGAGCATCCGCATCTCGGCCTCGTCGAGCCGGGCAAGAAGCTGCTCCATCCTTGCGGCGGCCGAAGTTATCTCTTCCACACTCATGCTGCCTCCCGACATGGACTGCTCAAGCGTGGTCTTCTCCTCTTCAAGCGCCTCGAGTTCTTTTTCGAGATCTTCCATCTCTCTTTTTTCCTTAAAGGATAGTTTCGGCTTGCGTTCGGTCTTTTGTTTACCGGCCGCTCGGTTGCCTTCAGGTATCGAGGGCTGCAACTTCCTGTCGGCTTCAGCCGCTTCTTTCTCCTCCTGCCTGACGCAATGACGGTAAGTGGAATAGTCTCCCGGGAAATCACGCACTTCTCCGTCTCCCTTCATAACGAAGAGATGATCGACAATGCGATCGAGGAAAAACCTGTCATGGCTCACCACGATCACACAACCCTTGAAGTCGGAGAGATAGTTTTCCAAGACAGTAAGCGTCATTATGTCGAGGTCGTTGGTAGGCTCGTCGAGGATCAGGAAATTAGGCTGACGCATCAGCACCGTGGCAAGATAGAGGCGTCGCCGCTCTCCGCCGCTGAGCTTATATATATACTTCTGCTGCGTCGCAGGGTCGAAAAGGAAATGAGTCAGAAACTGCTGAGCGGTCAATGTGGTCTTGTCGTCGATCCTGACGGTCTCTGCAATCTCACGCACCGCATCAATCACTTTCTTCCGCTCGTCGAAATCGATCATCCCCTCCTGGGAATAGTATCCCCATCTTACGGTCTGCCCCACGTCGAAGTGGCCGGAATCGGGAGCAACCTCTCCGAGCAGCATCTTTATGAAAGTAGACTTTCCGGCGCCATTGTCGCCCACTATCCCCACTTTCTCATAACGCGCGAAGACATAATTGAAGTCATTCAATATAGGAATAGTCCTCTCATCTCCTCCGGGGGCCTGAGCCGTGAACTTCTTGGCCACATGCACGGCCTCGAAAATCTTATTGCCGATATAACTCCCCTTCACGGCGAGCCTCACATCTTTCTCATTGAGATTCATGTGTGAACGCTTCTCAAGGTCGTGGAATGAGTCTATCCGGTATTTGGCCTTGCTTCCGCGGGCCTGGGGCTGCCTTCGCATCCATTCGAGTTCGGTACGCAGGAGATTCCTGACTTTCGCAAGTTCAGCGCTCAGATTCTCCTGTCTCTCGGTGCGCTTACGCAGATAGTAGTCGTAGTTGCCGTCATATAAGAACACCTGCTCGCGGTCAATCTCCATGATGCGCGTGCATACGTTATCGAGGAAATATCGGTCGTGGGTCACCATCAACAGGGTCACTCTCCTGCGCGTGAGATAATTCTCGAGCCATTCCACCATTCCTATGTCGAGATGATTGGTGGGCTCGTCGAGCACGAGAAGATCCGGCTCCTGCAGGAGCACCCGTGCGATCGACACCCTTTTCAACTGGCCTCCCGACATGGATCCAAGTTTCTGCCCGAAGTCAGTGATGCCGAGTTGCGAGAGCATCTGGCGCGCTCTGTCGGGAGCGCTGTAGTCGTCGCTGTCACGACGTTCCGGCATGGCGTATTCGAGGGCGGTAATCTCCGGATCAAAATCAGGAGACTGGGCGAGATACCCTATCCGCACCCCGTCGGAGAGCGTGATTTTGCCGGAATCATAATCTTCCTTACCGCACAGGATGCTGAGGAGTGTAGACTTTCCGGCACCGTTGCGCGCCACAATTCCGATCTTGTCGCCTTCTTCCACGGTGAAGGAGACGTCGGCAAAGAGAATGCGGTCGCCTATCGACTTGGTGAGAGATTCTACCTGAAGTCTGATCATGCCACAATATAGTCTACACAGGCGCGCGCTTCCTTATGAGGGCCCACGATAGCGGCTGCCGCGACATGGGCGGGATGCTTCGCATACGTCTCCACATCTTTCATCTCAGGCACCACGGCAGTGAGCACCACGTCCCAGTCTTCAGCGGGGTTCTCATTTATACCGACCTCCATGCTCTGCAGGCATTCTATCACTTCGGGCAGCGCCATAAGCGCTTTCTTGAAATCTTCAGCCACGCGGCGACGCAATTCGGCATCGCCTTTAAGCTTGAAGCTTACTATATGCTTTACCATCACAATTAAGTTAAAATTTCTTGCAAAGTTAATAAAAAAAAACTAATTTTGCGCCTTAATTCAGAATTAAACAACGCCCCATGAAAAAGACTACCGCCACCCTCTCCGCCATCTTCCTATCGCTGCTCATGGCCGCCCCCATAAGTGCAAATGAGAAAAACGACCCGGTGGCTTCCGACACCGAGGCGATCAGCTACATACCGGAATTTCATGGTGCGGTGCGTCCCCGCTGGGAGATAGACACCCAAAATGGTGAAAGCCGCTTCGAGGTGCGCTGGGCCCGCTTCACGGCCGAGGGAAAAGTGGCGCCACGGATAGGCTACTTCCTTCAGTTAGACCTGTGCGACCAGGGAGTCTTCAAAGTTCACGACGCATACGTGAAACTTGGCTTGGTAAAGGGACTGGAACTTCAGGCCGGACAATTCAGGATGCCTTTCGGAAAGGAACCGTTCATGGCTCCTCAAAACTATGTCTTCGCCAACCGGAGTTTCATGGGGAAGCAAATGTGCAATTACCGCAAGGTGGGAGCGAAACTGACTTACAGCGTGCCCCTCGACATCCCCCTCACACTCGAGGCAGCCATCGCCAACTCCGGACTGACTGCCAACCACAACACCTGGAGCAAATCATACATGGGATGCGGACGCGCCACCCTCACCGCGGGCGACTTCACAATAAGCGGAGGAATGATGAACATTATCCCGGACGCCACGAGAATCAATCTCTACGACATCGGCACCACATACCGGAACGGCGACTGGCGGGGAGGAGCGGAATACATGATGGAGCACTATAACCGCACCAACCGCAAGGACGCCCACTCATGGGTGGTATGGGGTGATTACGGCAGGGATGTCAGAATCGGGATGTTCAACCGCTGGTCGGTACAAGCGCGCTACGACGGAATGAGCCGGCAATGGAACGGAATGGAAGATTCAGCCGACAACGAGCGGCGCCACAGGATCACCGTGGGAGGAACGCTGACCTACCGCTATAAGAAAGTCTTCGCCGACATAATGCTTGACTATGAGAACTATTTCTATCCCAAAGGGTTCGCTCCGGCACCCGGACAGAGCGATAAGATAATAGCGGAAATCGCAGTCAGGTTCTGAGCGATTTGTAGGGTCAAGGATTTTTTTGTAATTTTGCAGTCTGAAACTGCAAACTGACGAACACATAATATGATACAGACAAGCAATCTCAGCATCCAGTTCGGGAAGAAACCGCTCTTTTCGGATGTCAACCTCACCTTCACGCATGGCAATTGCTATGGCATCATCGGAGCCAACGGAGCCGGCAAATCCACACTGATGCGTATTCTCTCGGGTGAGCTCTCCCCCACTTCCGGGTCGGTGAGCCTGGGGCCCGGCGAGCGCCTTTCGGTGCTGGAGCAGGATCACTTCAAATATGACGACTGCACCGTAATAGAGACCGTGCTTCGCGGCCACACTGTGCTTTGGGACATAATGCAGGAGAAAGATGCGCTCTACGCTAAGGAAGACTTCTCGGAGGCCGACGGCATACGTGCGGCGGAGCTTGAGGAGAAATTCGCGGAGATGGAAGGATGGAATGCCGAGAGCGACGCGGCAGCCCTGCTCTCGGGCCTCGGCATCAAGGAAGACTCGCACTATACCCTTATGCGCGACATGAGCGCCAACGAGAAGGTGCGTGTGCTGCTGGCAAAGGCTCTCTTCGGCAATCCCGACAACCTTCTGCTCGACGAGCCTACCAACGACCTCGACCTCGAGACAGTGGCATGGCTTGAGAATTACCTCAACAACTTCGAGAACACCGTGCTCGTGGTGAGTCACGACCGCCACTTCCTCGACTCGGTGAGCACCCACACCCTCGACATCGACTATAACAAGATTTCCCTTTTCGCCGGCAACTACAGTTTCTGGTATCATTCCAGCCAGCTCGCCCTCAGGCAGCAGCAGATGGCCAACAAGAAAGCTGAGGAGAAGAAGAAGGAACTTCTTGAGTTCATACGCCGCTTCTCGGCCAACGTAGCGAAATCGAAGCAGACCACATCGAGAAAGAAAATGCTCGAGAAACTTAACGTGGAGGAGATCCAGCCATCCACCCGCCGCTATCCGGGCATCATCTTCACCCCCAACCGCGAGGTAGGCAACAAGATTCTCGAGGTCAAGGGTCTGAAGGCCTCTATCGACGGCGAGGTGCTTTTCGACGATGTGAATTTCCAAATCGAGAAAGGCGACAAAGTAGCGTTCCTGAGCCGCGACCCGCGCGCAATGACAGCCCTCTTCGAGATAATCATGGGCAACCGCAAGGCTGACGCAGGAGAATATGACTGGGGCCAGACCATCACCAACGCCTATCTCCCGCTCGACAAC
>CAMWXO010000084.1 GCA_947178245.1 uncultured Porphyromonadaceae bacterium | reverse complement strand
CACTTTGTATGCGCCACGACGGTATTTGGGAGGCACCATAAGTCTGAAGCTGAGCATTAACCTCTCATAGTCGAGCATTATGAATATGACATAGAGCACCACTATAAGCCAGCTTATGACTCCTACTATGAGGCTCAGGGAACTTCCGATGAACGACCAGGTCTGGTTGAGACTGTTCTTTATCAATTCTATCCACTGCTCACGGCTCAACAAACGTCCTATCTGGTCGAAATCGACGTTCTTTCGTATGAAATCATGAATTTCCTTTGAGATATAGGGAATCTGAACCTTGCTTGCGGCATAATCGCGAATTATCAGAGTCATTTCCCTGCTTTCCTCAACAAGGTAGGGTATCAGGATCCAGCAAAGAATACCGACAAGAAACACGGCCTCGAGAAGAGTCATCATCACGGGAAAGAAGCGGCGCTTACAACCAAGTATCTTCTTATTGAACTCCACGGTAGGCTCAAGGATATAGGCTATTAGGCATGCCACGAGAAACGGGAGCAGCACGTCGCTCAACAGGTCGAGCAGAAAGAGCACGGCGACAAGCCCACAAATCGCAAAAACGATGCGGACAACTCGGTCGAATGTATAGGGACGTCTCTGCATAAATGCAAGTATTAAGTATGGAGTATTAAGTATTGTCACTTCATCTTGTCGAACTGGGTGGGATCGCCGACTATCCAGAGGACGTCGCCGGCCTCAAGCACAGTGTCGGGGCGAGGCGTTATGTATTCTCCTTCACCACGCTGCACGGAGAGCACCATGCAGAAATAGTCGTTACGAAGGTCCGTTTCCCGCAGAGGGCGCTCGATGATGGGAGACTTCGGAGTAAGCCTGATGCTCTTCAACTCAATGTCAGGATGGCGCAGCGACTCCTTCTTAATCTGGCAGGTGCGGTCGATCTCATCGTTGAGACGCTTGATCTGGCTGTCTGATCCAATGACTCCGAGAGTATCACCCGGGAAAATGCGTGTGTCGCCACTCGGCAGCGGGATGAACTCGTCGCCTCTCCGGATACTCGACACGCTCAGTCCGAACTCGCTCCGGAGTCCTGAATCCTTAAGCTTGTCGCCTGCGAACCGGCACTGCGGCTTAATGTCAACGTATGCCTGATGGAGGTCGCTGACAAGATTATTGTTGGCACCGCTACGCGCGTTCTCGCGGTTGTTGAGATTGTTCATAAACTTCTTCTCCATTTTCTTGAAACTTCTCATCAACTTGGAGGAAGCGAAAATGACCATCAGCAGGAAGCAGATGGTTCCGCCTATCCAACCTACAAGAGTGGAGTAGCAGACGGCGAGGAAATAGACTACGAAAAGAAGTGCGAGGAGATAGCGAATGATGCTCATGGCTATGAGCGGCACCTCATAGAATGACGCTGTGGAATGCAGCCTCATCTTATGGTCAGACTTTATGGTGGTAAAAGAGAGTGCTGTCAGGAACGGAGACATAAGGACGAGGGAACATACAGTAGCTACAAGATGTCCCCACTTTGGCATCAATCCTTCCATAAGAGGGAAGAGCAGCTGGCGGCATGCAAAGATGATGGCTATAAGTATCACCGAATAAAGGACTATCCTCCAGAGATAGCGTCCGAGAATCTCGCGCCATAGACGCGCGGTCTCATTGGTATCGACAGTCTGAGACGAGTAGCGGTCTATCAGGAATCTTAATTTCTGAGGAAGATGCTTCTCCACGAACCGATAGGCAGGATTCGAGAGCTTAATGAAATAGGGAGTGGTGAAAATGGTGATCACAGACACCGCCACGATTATAGGATAGAGAGAGGCGTCGAGCACTCCGAGCCCCATGCCAAGGGAGGCGATGATGAACGAGAACTCACCGATCTGGGTGAGGGAGAAACCACTCTGCATTGCCACTTGAAGAGTCTGGCCCGTGACAAGCATGCCGATGGTACCGAAGATAATCATACCCACTATCACCACGGCTGCGAGAAGAAGCACCTGGGGATAGTATGTCGCAATCACCGAGGGCTGCACCATCATACCCACAGAAATGAAGAAGACAGCACCAAAAAGGTCCTTGACAGGAGCGATCACATGCTCCATGCGTTCGGCGAAGACAGTACCAGCAAGTATCGAGCCCATCACGAATGCTCCAAGCTCAAGAGAGAATCCGCACATCACGGAGAAAGCGGCCATCATGAAGCAGAGACCCATCGACACCACAAGAAGCGTCTCGGAATTGAGGTAGGAGCTGAACTTCTCGAGCAGGGAGGGAAGCACGTAGACACCCACCACAAACCATATGATGAGGAAAAAACAGAGCTTAGCAATGCTGAAGATCAGTTCGGAACCTTGAACGTCGCCCATCGCGAAAGAGGAAAGAAGCACGAGCATGAGGACCGCGAAAAGGTCTTCGATGATAAGCACCGCAAGCACCATCGAGGCGAACTTCTGCTGCTTAAGGCCGAGGTCGGTGAATGCCTTGAGGATTATGGTGGTAGACGACATCGATATCATGCCGCCGAGAAAGATGCAGTTGATCGGATTCAGATGCAGCAGATATCCCACTCCGAATCCGGCGAGCGTCATTCCCGAGATGATGATGAGGGCCGTGATGATGGCCGATGATCCGGAATTCAGCAGTTTCTTGAATGAGAATTCAAGGCCCAGCGAGAACATGAGCACCACGATGCCCAAATCGGCCCACACGTGTATGTTGTCGAGATTCGAGATAGAGGGAAGATAGGTGAAATTGGGCGAGGCAAGGAATCCCGCCAGGATGTAGCCGAGCACTACGGGCTGCTTGAGTTTCTTGAACACGAGCGTGGCGATGGCCGCAAGCACGAGTATCCATGCGAGGTCGAGAATGAGTCCGTTGGTATGGCTTTCCTCGCCGTGCGATTCCTTGCCGGCATCCGGATTGAGTTCCGTGTAGACCGTCTGCTGAATGTCGGTTACGGTCTCCTGAATCATCTGTGGTATCATAAATCGATCTGGTTAGATAATGTGATGGAAAGTGTCGGACGCGCCGAACTGAGGCTGTTGATGGCGTCCATCAGTTTTTTCGTGGTGCGCACGAGCACCACGAGGTTTACCTCCGTGAAATTTTCCCGGAAGTTCTGCTCTATGAAGAATGTGGATAGATGCACGTCTTCCTTCTTCAGTATTTCCTCATAGATGGATATGTCTTTCAGTATCCCGTCGCATTTCACTGATATCACCTTCATTTCCTGTCCTATTCCCACGCGGTGCTCGAAGCGGTTGAAGCCCACTATCACCATAAGGATGAAAAGCGTGCATACGATGGAGGCCGTATACATCCCGACGCCCACGGCCATGCCTATTATGGCCGTCATCCATATCCCGGCAGCTGTGGTGAGCCCCCTCACGGCACCCCTCTGCTGAATCATTGCTCCGCCGCCGAGAAAGCCGATGCCGGTGATCACCTGTGCCGCTATGCGGCCCGGATCCCCGTTCTTCAGGCCCATGTATTCCTGAGGCACGTAGATGGAGAGTATCATGGCGAGGCATGCGCCCATCGAGATGAGGGCGAAAGTGCGTATGCCGGCCACCTGGCCCTTGTGTTTGCGTTCGGCGCCCACGCAGGCTCCGAGCAGGAGCGCGAGCAGAAGTCGGAATGAGGAGTTGAGCCAGTTCACGTCGATAGTGTCGAAGTGTTGCTCTATGTATGATATCGCTTGTTCCAAATTGAGTATGATGTTGATTGATTTTTGAGATGTCTTGAAAATTGTTCAGCCGTTGAATTGTTCCGGATATATCACCATCAGGTTATGCCCCGCGAAATTCTTCGACAGGAATTCAGGCATTTCTTCCTGCACCTGACTGTATGAGATCGAGCCTTTCCGGGCCCCGATGATTACGAGAAGATCGTCGGGCTCCACGTTGCCCGAGAGGAGGATGAAATCGTCCCATCCGGTCATATCCTGATAAGTGCGTCTGATTCCGTAGCCGTCAGATTCTATCACGTCCTCGATGAAACGTGAAGTCTCCGTCGAGGCGAAGAAAATCACCTTGCAGGCCAGTTGATGCGCGAGATTGCCGATTCGCGCCACCCATCCGTGGAAACCGGTCTCATACTGGGCGTTTTTCCCGGCGGCCACCACGATGCGGTGTACCGTGGAGACCGGTATGAAGCAGCGCGACATGATCACCATCTTCAGGGTGTTCTTCAGCAGCGTGTCGGTCATCTGCCCGTAGAAAGAATCCACTATATTGGTTTTCCGGTGGAAGCCTATCACTATATCGGTGGCATGGGTCTGCTTTATCATGTTGGTGAGACCCGACACAACGTTGAGGTCGAACCGCTCCTCTTCTTTGGCGTGCACGCCCATCTCCTCGGCCGCCTGGGCTGCCGTGCGCAGCGAGAATCTGCCGGATGACGTGCTTCGCGGATCGTCGGAATTCCGCACGAAGAGAGCCGTCACAGGCTCGGTATTCTTTGGCGAGCGCATGAAGATGGCAAGCCTCATGAGGCCCTCGGCCGTGATCGGATTGGAGACGCCTACGATCTGACGCGCGAACACCGGACTCTCCACTCCGCTGCTTTCCATCTCTGAGGCAGTGAGCTCTATCCTCATCTTTATGGCTGTGCGCTCCGTCATCACCGAAGCCACCAGGCAGCAGGCGAGGATCATGAGCACCGCGCCATTCATTATGTCTTCGTTGATCAGGCCATACTGATAGCCCACCATTGTGGCGGCGATCGTGGCGGCGGCCTTTCCGCTCGTGAGCCCGAACATCATGCGGCGGTCGGCTCCCGGGAGTCTGAAGGCCTTCTGAGAGATCCATGCTGAGAGCCATTTGGTGGAGAGTCCCGTCAGGATCATGATAGCCGCCACCCATGCCACCTTCCATGAGCGGAATATGACGTGCACATTGATGAGCATTCCCACTCCGATGAGGAAATAGGGGATGAAGATGGCGTTGCCGACAAACTTTATGTGGTGCATCAGCGAGGAGCGGCCCGGTATGAGCGGATTCAGCACCAGGCCGGCGAAGAATGCTCCGAGTATAGCCTCAAGCCCTATCATCCTCGCAAGCATCGCTCCTATGAAGACCATCATCAGGATGAAGATATATTGCCCCACCGCGTCGGCCATCTTCCGGAATGCAAATCGGGTGATGCGCGGAAACGTGTATGCCACCACCGTGGCGTAGACCGCCGTGTAGAGCAGCAGAAGCAATATGTCGGTGAGGTCGAAGGCTCCCGTGATCCTGAGCCTTACCACCGAGGCGAGGAGGATAAGTGAGAGAAGCACTGCCACCACTGTGCCGCTCACGGCGATGATGGCCCCTTTCGAGTTCTGAAGCCCGAACCGGCTCACCACAGGATAGGAGATGAGCGTGTGGGAGGCATACATGCTCGCAAGGAGCATGCAGGTGGCCATTCCCGAGCCGAACGCGAGCCGCGATGTCACGATTCCCGCTGCAGCCGGAACGATAAACGTGATGAGGCCGAATATCATGCCGAGCCTGAGATTCTTCTTGAGATGATACATGTCGATCTCTACTGCTGCAAGAAACATCAGGTAGAGGATGCCGACCTCTCCGAATATCTGAAACGATGCGTCGCGCTCCAGAAGATTGAATCCGTATGGCCCCACGGCAACGCCGGCGAGGATAAGGCCCACCACGTCAGGAATCTTGAGGCGCCTGAATATCACCGGCGCCGCAAGAATGAGCATTAGCACGAGCGTGAAGATCACGACCGGCTGATGGAATGGTAGGCTGAAGAGGTCGTTCAAATCTTGAATACTTGTTTTGCATTGCGGTCAGTGGCTTCCTCCGCCTCCCGCGGTGAGATGGAGAGGATTTCCGCAATCTTATCGTTGATGAGTGGTAGATAACTGCTTTCGTTGCGCCTGCCGCGCTTTGGCACCGGAGCGAGATAGGGCGAGTCGGTCTCGAGCAGCAGGCGATCAAGTCCTATTTCCTTCACTGCGGCGGGCAACTCTTTTGAATTTTTGAAAGTCACCACTCCGTTGATGCCGAAATAAGGATCGCACACTTCACGGATGCGCCTGACGTCGGCCGGAGAGCCCGTGAAGCTGTGAAATATCAGCGTGCTCAGCGGCTTGCCGCCGGCTGCCTCCCCGGCCTTGCGTATGCACTCGAGGCAGACTTCGAGTCCGTCGCGGCTGTGTATGATTACCGGCAACTCCCTTTCAGCGCCAAGCCGAAGCTGAGCTATGAAGGCTTCTTTCTGAAGATCGATGTTGGAATCGTCCCAATAGAGGTCGATGCCGGTCTCGCCGATGGCCACCGGATTGGTCTGATCGAGGATGCTGCATATCCCTTCGAGTTCCGCGCGCCAGTCTTCTCCGGTCTCGGTAGGATGGAGCCCGGCTGCGGTGCGTACTCTATCGGGCCGCGCGCGGTGAAGTGCAGCTATCTCGGATGCGGATTCAATGTCTACACATGGCAGCACCATCATTACTACTCCGGCTGCAACGCCGCGGTCTACTGCAAGACCACAGCCGTCG
>CAMWXO010000083.1 GCA_947178245.1 uncultured Porphyromonadaceae bacterium | reverse complement strand
CCAAGTATGAGTTCGGACTTCTCGACGGCAAGGTGATACTCATCGACGAGATCCACACTCCCGACTCGAGCCGCTACTTCTACGCCGACACCTATCAGGAACTCTTCGAGAAAGGACTCCCGCAGAAGCAGCTGAGCAAGGAATTCGTGCGCCAATGGCTTATAGCCAACGGATTCATGGGCAAGGAAGGCCAGAAAGTGCCTGAGATGACCGACGCCTATTGCGAAGAAGTCAGCGAGCGCTACATCGAACTCTACGAGCACATCACGGGCGAGAAATTCGATAAGGCTCCCTGCTCGAATCTCGCCGACCGCATAGAGCACAACGTGGCCGAAGCACTCAAGACGCTCTGACAACATATACGACATACAAATCCGAGAATCCCGACCCGCAGCCCCGGCGTCGGGATTTTTCGCGTCAGGCAGGGCTGATTTTAACGTTAAACTCTTGCAATATATCGCGGAAATAACTATATTTGCATTTTCAAACAAAGAAAGCAGACATAAACAGTAACAATTATTCTGAGCAATACACATTATTATATATAATATGGCAAAGATTGGAAGCGTAATGACTCCTAAGGGCCGGAAGGCTATGCTGCTCGGCAGCGGTGAACTCGGAAAAGAAGTAGCGCTCGAACTCGAACGCCTCGGCGTAGAGGTGGTGGCTTGCGACAAATACCACAACGCACCCGCCATGCAGGTGGCCCAGCGCAGCTATGTCTTCAATATGCTCGACGGCGACGAGCTGCGCCGCCATATCGTGTTTGAGCGTCCGGATCATATCATTCCGGAGATAGAAGCCATATCCACTCCCACACTCGTGGAGCTCGAGAAAGAGGGCTACAACGTAACTCCCACCGCCGGAGCGGCGCTCCTCACCATGAACCGAGAGGGAATACGCCGTCTGGCTCACGAGGATCTCGGAATCAAGACCTCAAACTATCGCTTTGCCTCCACCCGGGAGGAATTTGATGCCGCAGTAGCGGAAATTGGTATTCCCTGCGTGGTGAAGCCCATCATGAGCAGTTCAGGCCATGGCCAGAGCACCATCCGCTCCATCGATCAGCTCGACCGCGCATGGAAGGAAGCGCAGGAAGGCGGACGTGCCGGTGCCGGCCGCGTGATAGTGGAAGGTTTCGTGGATTTCAACTATGAGATCACCCTGCTCACAGTGCGCAGCGTATCGGGCACAGTCTTCTGCCAGCCCGTGGGCCATATTCAGATAGATGGCGACTACCGCTATTCATGGCAGCCGCAGCCGATGAGCGCGAAGGCGCTCGAATCGGCCAAGGAGATAGCGAAGAAAGTGACCGACGCCCTCGGGGGCTACGGCATCTTCGGCGTGGAACTCTTCATTAAGGACGACGAGGTGATCTTCAGCGAGGTCTCGCCGCGCCCCCACGACACCGGAATGGTGACCATGATCTCGCAAGACATGTCGGAATTCGCCCTACACGTGCGCGCCCTCCTGGGGCTGCCAGTGCCGGAGATAGACTTCTACGGCCCTTCGGCATCGAGAGCCATAGTGATCGACGGAGATACGGACTGCGTGGAGTTTGACAACCTCGAAGGCGTACTGAAAGAGCCCGGAACGCAGCTGCGCATCTTCGGCAAGCCCGAAGTGCACGGCCACAGGCGCATGGGTGTGATACTCGCCCGCGCCGCGACAGTGGAGGAAGCGAGAGAGAAAGCCGCACGGGCCTACGACGCCCTGAAAGTGATCGGAGCCGAGAAGAACACCAAATAAGCCCTGAAGAGCATGAACTGGTGGCGGAGAGTAGTGGACTTATACGTAGATGGATTCAGGAACATGACCGTAGGCAGGAAACTGTGGGGCATCGTCATCCTGAAGCTCGCCATCATGTTTCTCGTCTTCAAGCTCTTCTTCTTTCCCGATCTGCTTAAAGAGAACTACGACAACGATGAAGACCGGGCCCGGGCAGTGGCCCGGGAACTCACTTCCGGAAGATAAAGTAACAACACCTTAAATAATATCATCTTAACGACCATGGAAGATCTCATACAAGTAGTAGACTGGTCGCGCATGCAGTTTGCATTGACGGCGATAGTCCACTGGCTCTTCGTGCCCCTCACGATCGGCCTCAGCCTTATCATCGCGGTGATGGAGACCATCTACTACCGCACCCGCAATGAAAAATGGCTCAAGACAGAGAAATTCTGGATGACCCTCTTCGCCATCAACTTCGCCATCGGAGTGGCTACGGGCATCATTCTCGAATTCGAGTTCGGCACCAACTGGTCGAACTACAGTTGGTTTGTAGGCGACATATTCGGCGCGCCACTGGCCATAGAGGGCCTTCTCGCCTTCTTTATGGAAGCCACATTCTTCGCCGTGATGTTTTTCGGCTGGAAGAAGGTATCGGCCGGATTCCACCTCGCCTCGACGTGGCTTGTGGCTATCGGCGTCTCGCTGTCGGCCCTCTGGATACTTGTGGCCAACGCCTGGATGCAGTATCCCGTAGGCATGGAGTTCGACCCGGCGCAGATGCGCAACGTCATGTCTGACTTCCTGGCAGTGGCCACATCAGGCGTAGCCATCAACAAGTTTTTCCACGCCGTCACCTCCGGATGGGTGCTGGCATCGGTGTTCGTGATCGGCGTGAGCTGTATCATAGCCGCCCGGGGCAAGAACCTGGCCATGGCCAAAGACTCGGTAAAGGTTTCGGGCTGGATCGGCCTCATCGGCATCATACTCACGATGTGGACAGGCGACGGATCGGCCGTGGAAGTGGCCCGCGTGCAGCCAATGAAGCTCGCCGCCATGGAGGGCCTCTATCGCGGTGAGGTAGGACAGGAGCTCGTAGGCTTCGGACTCATCGACACTGAGAATAAGGAAATAGATCTCAAGATCGGGATTCCTAAAGGACTGTCGCTTCTCGCCAACCACGATATGGACAGTTTCGTGCCCGGCATCGACGACCTCATCGACGGCATCGCCCTCACCCCTGAAGGCGACACGATCAACACCGTAAGCTATGCCGAGCGCATCGAGATAGGAAAAGCCGCTCAGCAGGCGCTCCGCGACTATGAGGCGGCCCGGCAGGCCGGCGACAAGGGCGCCATGGAGGCCGCCAACGCCCGCATCAGGGAAAACTACCGCTTCTTCGGCTACGGCTACTTCAATTCGCCTCAGGACGCCGTGCCCCCCGTGGCCCTCACCTTCTATAGCTTCCGCATCATGGTGATGGCAGGCGGCTATCTGCTTCTGCTCCTTATTGTAGCGCTCTTCGTGGTGTATAAGAAACCCGACTGGTTCGATACCCGCCTCGCCCGCTGGATCGGGGCGCTCTCCATCCCGGTGGTGTGGATATGCAGCGAGGCCGGATGGATTGTGGCCGAAGTGGGACGCCAGCCCTGGACAATACAGGACATACTGCCCGTCCAGGCCGCCGTGTCGGCAGTGACAGCATCTTCAGTGCAGATCACCTTCTGGCTCTTTGCGGTAGTCTTCGCCGCCCTTATCGCGGCTGAGATATCCATTATGGTGAAAGAAGTGAAGAAAGGCTCCGAACGAGAAATAACTGAATAAGTATCCTCTCATTCATTGACCGACCTTATTAACTTTCTTAACCTCCTCAACTTCTAATACATCTCAAACCATCTGAACTGAAACATGGAAACACTACAGATATATTGGTGGCTACTCATCTCCGTATTGGGCGGAGTGCTCGTATTCCTTCTCTTCGTGCAGGGCGGACAGAGCCTCCTTCTCGAGACCCGCGGAGCCACAGCTAAAAACGTAATAGTGAATGCACTCGGGCGCAAATGGGAACTCACCTTCACCACCCTCGTGGTGTTTGGCGGAGCATTCTTCGCGTCGTTCCCACTCTTCTACTCCACCTCTTTCGGAGGTGCCTACTGGCTCTGGATGGCCATACTCTTCAGCTTCGTGCTCCAGGCCGTCAGCTACGAGTTCCGGCGCAAGAGCGGCAACCTCTACGGCACCGGCACCTACGATTTCTTCCTTCTCCTCAACGGAGTGGTGGGATGCGTGCTCATAGGCGTCGCCGTAGGCGTGCTCTTCTTCGGCGGAGACTTCAGCGTGACTCGCGGCAATATTCTCGACGGCCAAGCGCCGGTGATTTCGGTTTGGGCCTCCACCCATGGCCTTGAGGCTATATGCAGCTGGAAAAACCTGCTTCTCGGCTTCACGCTCTTCTTCCTCGCCCGCATGAACGCGGCCCTCTATCTGATGAACAGCGTGGACGACGGCAGCAAATTCTTCACGGGCTGCCGCAACAAGGCCATACTCAACGGCATCGTCTTCGTGATTCTTTTCCTCGCGCTTCTCGCGGTGATACTGCTTTCAGACGGATATACCGTCGCCCCCGACGGCACAGTGACAGCCGTTGCATATAAATATGCCATCAACCTCATAGAGCTCTGGTGGCTGCTCGCGGCCCTCGCCTTGGGCGTGGTGCTTGTGCTTATCGGCTACGGACTTACACTACTCAGGAAGACTTATAATAAAGGTATATGGTGGACAGGAATAGGCACAATCATCACCATCGTGGCCCTGCTTTGCGACCTGGGCTATAACAACACCGCCTATATGCCGTCGCTCACCGATCCGCAGTCGTCGCTCACCATCGCCAACAGCAGCAGCACTGAGTTCACGCTCACAGTGATGTCGTGGGTGTCGCTGCTCGTGCCCGTCGTGATTCTTTACATCTGGATTGTATGGCGCAAGATGAACGCCACTCCGATGACCTCGGCAGAAGTGGATGCCGATTCGCATTCGTATTGATCTCGCTCAAATTTGACCGTAATGGCTTTTTCCGGGCGACAAAACGTCCGGAAAGCCACATATACCGTCGTTTTTGCACGATCTTGCGCAATCCGCACATTCTCAAATCATTCGCTCGGATAATATCCATTTCAATTTTTTTTGATTTTTTCAAAAAAAATCGGTCAAATATTTGGCTGTGAAACAAAAATGTATTATCTTTGCATCCAATAACAGACACGACTGCATAATCAATCGTATATAACTATAATATTATTTTTTATTAACCCTTATGAGGAACATCAAATCAATGTTGCGCATCACTCGCAACTCAGCCCTCCTGCTTGCAGCGGCTACAGGCATGACTTACCTCACAAGTTGTTCTGAGAACGACATCGTCGATGTTATCGACAACAACGAAGATGCCCTTCTCGTAGATCAGCTTAAAGTCACTACCGGAACTAACCCCGGTCTCGCAAAATCTTTCTTCAACAGCCACCTCGGCACACGTGCAGCCGCTTTCGAGGTACCCGAGCACCCCGGAATGCCCGCTCTTCCTTCTGCGGAAGAACTCGCTGCCATGAAGATCGTTGATGATCAGACAAACTTCTGGTGGATGCCTGACAATTCAACTCCTACCGAATTCTATGTAAAAGGAGATGTGCATAGAAAGGATGGTACAAATAATCTCCGTTGTGACAACATGGCTGCAAAGGACTGGGAAGGTTACACTCCGACTACCAAATATTATGTTGACGGCACATTGACTCTCGACGGAGGTTTTGGTGGCGACGAGAACTATCCTTGCGAGGTTTACATCATGAATGGTGGTAAACTCATCTGCAACACCAACATCCCATACAATACAACAATCTACCTCTACGCAGGTGGCGATATCGTAAAGGCATCCTCAAGCGACAAGATCATCTATCACAAGGGTACTCTCATCGCAGAGGAAAACCTCGTGCATGGTGACACTGATATCACTATTGAAGGTAACATCTATACTTACGGCAAAGTCCATGGTAAGAATGTAACCCTTATCGGTGGTGAAGTTTACGCAGGTTGCGCTGTTACAGCTGAGGAGAACATCTACCTCACCGGCGACAACTCTAACGTTTGCGCAGGTTATGTTTCAGCTCCCGTTGTTGAACTCGCCGGCAACTCTCCGCTGAATATCCTTCTCCGTGACGGTGGCTACCTCAACGCTACAAAAGAACTCCGTCTCAAAGACGTAGGCAACCTCTTCGTTATGGCTGAAGATGGAGAATACGCTATGGTAGAAACTGACGTTCTCGACGTAAACAACAAGCGTCTCCAGGGCACATTCTACAATGTTGCTGTAAAGTATAACACTCAGATCGGTACTCAGGAAAAGGGTGCTGACGAAGATGAGGTTGTTCTCGAATGGAACGAATCTGTTAAGGTTAATGGTGAAATCGCTGACTACACTGTAGAAAAAGGTGACGAATGCGCTCCACAGGTAGTTAAGGGCCCGAAAGATCCCACTCCGGATCCGACTCCCGTGCTCGAAAACATCGGTTCTGTAGCTCCCTCAGGCGACCACAGCCACCCGATTTCGGCTACCTGCATCTACACCAATGGTCAGAATGCATACCTTTCATGGCACACTCAGGGCCCGAACTTCCACGGATGTATCGAGTATCTGACTGTTGCCAACGGTACAGTAAACCTCAACTCTTTCCTTGAGACTTCAAAAGCCAATGAGACTTACGGAGCCGTAGACTT
>CAMWXO010000082.1 GCA_947178245.1 uncultured Porphyromonadaceae bacterium | reverse complement strand
GCATTGATTTCGCCGAGACCTTTAAATCGGGTGATCTCTGCATTCTTGCCGAATTTCTCTATCGCAGCCTTCCGCTCCTCGTCCGTATAGCAGTAATAAGTGTCTTTCTCGCCGTCGGCGGTTTCTTTCTTCTTCTTGCCCTTCTTGCGCTGTATGGCAGCCTTGTTGCGGACGCGGAAGAGGGGAGTCTGGAGTATGTAGACGTGACCTTTCTTCACAAGATCAGGGAAGAATGTCAGGAAGAATGTGATGCAGAGCAGCCTGATGTGCATTCCGTCTACATCGGCATCAGTGGCTATGATGATCTTGTTGTAGCGCAATCCCTCTATTCCGTCTTCGATGTTGAGGGCCGCCTGCATAAGGTTGAATTCGTCGTTCTTGTAGACCACTTCCTGAGTGAGACCGAAACTGTTGAGCGGCTTTCCTCGCAGTGAGAACACCGCTTGATTTTCCGCGTTGCGCACTTTCGTGATGGTGCCGCTCGCGGAGTCTCCCTCGGTGATGAAGATAGCCGACTCATCGCGCCGGTCTTCTTTGGCGTTGGCGCGGAGCGAGTCGTTATAGTGTATCCTGCAGTCGCGCAATTTGGGATTGTGCAGGCTCACTTTCTTCGCTTTCTCCCTTGCAATCTTCGCCACTCCGGCCAGGGCTTTGCGCTCCTTCTCGCTTGTGGCTATTTTCTTCAGCATCGCGTTGGCGGTGTCCGGATTCCGGTGAAGATAGTCGTCCAATTCCTTCTTGAGGAAATCTCCCACGAACTTATTCACGGTCACAGGGCTGTCGGGCGCTATTTCCTTGCTGCCGAGGCGTGTCTTTGTCTGCGATTCAAACACCGGCTCCTGAATGCGCACGCTCACGGCGGCCACTATGCCGTTGCGGATGTCGGAATATTCGTAATTCTTCCCCGAGAAGGCCTTTATGGTCTTGCCAATATGCTCCTTGAAAGCCGCCAGATGCGTTCCTCCCTGAGTGGTGTGCTGCCCGTTGACGAATGAATAGTATTCCTCTCCGTTCTGCTCGGTGTGGGTGATCACTACTTCAATATCTTCTCCTTTCAGATGGATGATGGGATAGAGCGGCTCGGCCGTCATTCGCTCTGCGAGGAGGTCGAGGAGGCCGTGGCGCGAGAGATAGCGCTTACCGTTGTAGTAGATATGAAGGCCCGTGTTGAGATAGGTGTAGTTGTTCACCATGGTCTCGATGGTCTCCGGGTCGAAACGATAGTCGCGGAACAAAGTCTCGTCCGGGCGGAATTCCACCAGGGTGCCGTTTTCCTCACGTGTTGGAGTCTTGTCGGTGTGCTCGATAAGGCGTCCGCGGTCGAAAGTGACCCTTACGCTCTCGCCGTCGCGGTAGCTCACCACGGTGCAGTGTGTTGAAAGCGCGTTTACGGCCTTCAGTCCCACACCGTTGAGCCCGACCGACTTCTTGAAGTTCTTGTCGTCGAATTTTCCGCCGGTGTTGATGTCGGAAGCCACTTCCTTCACTTTGCCCAACGGGATTCCTCGTCCGTAGTCGCGTATCTTCACCTCGCCCGTCTCTGCGTCCACGCTTATGTCGATGCGCTTGCCGGCTCCCATGTTGAACTCATCGATAGAGTTGTCGATCACTTCCTTGATAAGCACATATATACCGTCTTCAGCGTGAGATCCGTCGCCAAGTTTTCCGATATACATGCCCGGGCGCCTGCGGATATGCTCATTCCATTCGAGGGTCTGGATAGCATCGTCGCCATAACCCGAATCCTCCACACGTGCGGGAGTGTCGAGTTCAACCTCCATCTCGGTCTCTTCCCCACTTTCTTCGGGCAGGGGCGCATCGGTCTGGGGTGTAGGTTCTATATCGTTGAATATGTTGTCGTTTGCAGTGTTGTCAGCCATATCGGGGTCATTGTTATGGGCGGATGTGATTACCGCACCTCATCTCTAAGCCATTTCTCAAGTTCCTGAGTCCACTGGCCTTTGTAGGGAAATTTGTCGCGGAAGCCCCATCCGTGTCCTCCGGTGGGATAAGCGTGGAGCGACACGGGCACTTTATTGTCTACGAGTGCCTGATAATATGCGATGCTGTTGACGGGGGGCACGGCTCCGTCGTCTGACGAGAGCATTATGAAAGCCTTCGGCGTGTCAGACGTGACGTGCTTTTCGTTGCAGTAGGCCTCCACAAGGGCATCCGTCGCATCTTTACCGAGAAGATTCTCGCGCGAGCCCCAATGGGTCTTGCCTTTCTCCATCGACACCACCGGATAGAATAGCACCTGAAAGTCAGGGCGTGTCTCGCTCGATGAGTAGTGTGTGGCGAGTGTCGAAGCAAGATGGCCGCCGGCAGAGGCTCCGGCAATGCCTACTTTGCCCGGGTCTACACCGAGTTCCGCCGCATATTTGCGCACCACCCTCATGGCCTGCTCCGCATCGGCCAGCGGAATGGTGCAGTCGCCGTAGGGAAGGCGATATTTCAGCACCACGTAGGTGATGCCCTGGCTGTTGAACCAGTCGGCCATATCGTGGCCTTCATGGCCATCGGCCTCGTGGGTGTAGCCTCCTCCGGGACACATCACTATGGTCTTTCCGGTGGGGCGTTTCGGAGTGTAGACGGTGATGGCGGGGTCTTTCGTGAAGTCTTTGGCCCTTACGGCCGCTTGTTTAGCTTCCGTGATCTCGAGTGGATTCTCATCCCAGATGAGAATCTCGGTCTTCTTCTGTGCCATGGAGCACATGCTTGCCGTAATGAAGCAGAATGCCATCAGATATCGTATCATTTTCATAAGAATAAGCGTTTACTATTACCAAATCACAAAATTACTAAAAAAAAAGTAAAACTGCAACAGTTTTCACTTTTAGATGTGTCCTGAATCCCCGTGTGTGAACCGGAAGGGCCTCCCGTTCGTTGTATTGACATGACTACAGTAAATTTTTTCGGTGCTCCCGTCAAGACTGTCGGTGAGCTTCCTCAGGCAGGCGTCGTAGCCCCTGATTCAAGTTTGACAGCGCAGGATCTTTCAGACTTTACTATTGATTCTCTGAGAGGCAAGCGCGTGGTGCTCAATATTTTCCCCAGCCTCGACACTGAGGTGTGCGCGGCTTCGGTAAGGAAATTCAACGTCGAGGCTTCATCTCTTCCCGACACGGTAGTGGTGTGTGTCTCAGCCGATCTTCCGTTTGCTGCCAAAGATTTCTGCACCGCCAACGGCATTGAGAATGTCATTACGGGCAGCACTTTCCGCAGTGACTTCGGCGATAAGTACGGTGTGCGCTTCGTAGATGATCCGTTCCGCGGCCTGATGGCCCGTTCGGTTGTCGTGATAGACCGCGATGGAAAGGTATTGGGCTCAAAGATGGTTGAGGAGCAGACCCACGAACCTGACTACGATTTCGTGAAGTCCCTTCTCGCCTGAGTGTGATTATTGAAATGGAAAAGTCTGTCGGCCTTCCGGCAGACTTTTTTCATGCTCGGCCTTCTCAGAGTGTCTTTATCACGGCGGGAATAAGCTGACGCACTTTCTCGCCGAAACGAACTTTGTAAGACTTCGAGATGGAATCATAGCTTTCCACCACTCCTTCTCCGAAAATGCGGTGTGCCACCCGCGTGCCGGCGGTCAGCACAGCGTTGTCGCCTCCTCCCAGCTCATCGTCGAGGCCGCGCACCATGTTTTTAGTGCCTTCGAGCAGTGCCGGATCAGGATTGCCTGTGATTTCGATGAGTCCTTCTTCAATTTCCGAGATGAAGCGCGAGGGATATTTCATGGCGCCGTTCTCGTTGAGATACCCTTCTGAATCTGACATATACAGCATGTCTTTGGCTCGCGTCACGGCCACATACATCAGTCTCCGCTCCTCCTCCTCTCCGTCTTGCCGGCGCTCGCGTATGGAGCGGTGGTTGGGGAAAATGCCTTCCGTAAGCCCCATGATGAAGACCTGCGGAAACTCCAGACCTTTCGACTGATGGATAGTCATGAGCCTCACCCTGTCCTTGTCCTCGCTGTGATCGCTATTGACATAGAGCGCTATATCCTGCAGGTAGTGGTAGAGGTCGGCCTCGCTGTCTTCAAAGCGTGATGACTCGAATTCTATCATCGAGCTTACGAGTTCAGCCACATTTTCAAGGCGCTCCTCTTCCTCATCGGTGCGATACATCGTGTCGAGTCCGCTTCTTGCCATCAGCCTCTCGGTAAGGTCAGACACTTTCAGTCCCGCAGCTATGGCCCTGGCCTCCTCCATCAGCGTGACGAAATCCCTTATCGGCTTCTTGCCGAAGGGTGCATCCGAGATATGACGGCGCAGGGTGGGATAGAGGGCGTCTCCTTCCTCTTCGGCTATCTGCTTCAGTTTGCCGAGGGTGACAGAGCCGAACTTGCGCGCCGGCACATTCACTATCCGTGTAAACGCCATGTCGTCGTTTTCATTGGCCGTAAGCCGCAGATAACTGATTATGTCCTTTATCTCCTTGCGCTCGAAAAAGCGTACTCCTCCCCACACCGTGTAGGGTATCTTCCGCTTCAGGAGCGCCTGTTCCATGCGGCGGGAAAGAAATGAACTGCGGTAGAGCACGGCAAAACCGGAGAACGGGTTTCCCTCAAGAATCCCTGCTTCGATTGCATTGGCGATGCCTTCGGCTTCGTCCGTCTCGCTTTTATAATGGTTCCAGACGGGGAGGCGTTCGTTGAGGCGCACCGCTGTCAATTCCTTGCGCACGCGGTTCTTATTGTTTGATATGATGCTGTTGGCCACTGCCAGCACATCGGGAGTGCTTCGGTAGTTGATGTCGAGGATCACATCCGTGTCTGCCCGGAAATTCACGAAAGTCTTGGGCGAGGCTCCTCTCCACTCGTAGATGGCCTGATCGGGGTCGCCCACCACGAATAGGTTGCCGTGATGCGATGCGAGTATCTCTATTAGTTTCCAGTCGTCGCCGCTGCAGTCCTGCACCTCGTCTACCATCACGTAGTTCAGTTTCTCACACCAGTAGTCTCTCGCGTCTTTGAAATGAGTGAGTATATAAGTGGCGATGTAGATTATGTCGTCATAATCAAGCGCGAATTGCTTGCGCTGAAGCTGAATGTAGCGTATCTTGGCATCGGGCGCCCCCTCAGCGGCTCCCGGCATTAGGTATTTTGCTATGTAGCCGTCAGGGTCGTATCCTTTCAGCGCGGCCACGTCTTTAAGCAGACGCTCGGCTGTGGTTTTCTTCCTGTCTATGCCGAATTCCTGCATGGCATCCCGGGCGAGATCCTTGGCATCGGTCTCGTCGAGGATGATGAAATTTTTGGGATAGCCTATCTTGTAGATCTCGCGGCGTAGGAGCTTGACGCAGAAACTGTGGATGGTGCAGATCAGGTCGTTGACATTGCCCCGGTCTACCATTCCGGCAATGCGGTGTTTCATCTCCTGTGCCGCCTTGTTGGTGAATGTGAGGCAGAGAACGTTGCCGGGCGAGATACCGAGTTCGTTCACGAGAAAAGCGAACCTGTGGGCCAGTACCCTCGTCTTTCCGGAGCCGGCTCCCGCCACGACGCGCACACGCCCTTCGGTGGCCTCCACCGCCTCAGTCTGTCGTCGGTTCAGGTTCACGCCGGGTCTTTTTTGAAGAGCAGGCACACAGCCAGGGCCGAGATGCCTTCCTCTCTTCCGGTATAGCCTAATTTCTCTGTTGTGGTCGCTTTCACCGATACGGTGTCGGCTTCCACGCCCATGACGTCGGCGAGCGTCTGCCGCATGGTGTCGATGTGGGGGCGGAACTTGGGCCGCTCCGCGCAGATGGTTATGTCGCAGTTGCCCGGCTCATATCCCTTTTCGCGTATGAGTGCCGTCACGTGTCGGAGCAGCAGCTTGCTGTCTATTCCTTTATAGAGGGGATCGCTGTCGGGAAAGTGCTTCCCTATGTCGCCCAGCGCAAGCGCTCCGAGCAGGGCATCGCAAAGCGCGTGTATGGCTACGTCTGCGTCGCTGTGGCCGAGCAGCCCTGTGGAGTGGGGAATCCTGACGCCGCATATCCAGAGTTCGCGCCCCTCCACGAGGCGGTGCACGTCAAATCCCTGTCCTATTCTGATATCTTTCATAATTGATCGTTACGTCCTTATTCAATCGCGTCGGGTCAGCGGCGCCGCTTGCCGAGAAGGTCGCGTATGCCATCCATATCGAAACTCAGTGTGAAACGCATGGTCTGGTCGAGAGGCGAATTCTGCGCTGTAGCCAGAATGTAGGAGGCATCCAGACGCACCACATTGAGCGAGAATCCGGCTCCGAAGCCGAAGTAACTGCGTCCGCCTTTCATGGCGTTTTCATAGTTATAGCCCATGCGCACGAAGAATTGATCGTTGTAGGAATATTCTCCGCCTATGGATATATTGATTTCCTTCAGCTCTTCCGATAGGCCTCCGGGAGCGTCGCTGAAGCTCTTGAAGATTCCGGAGATAGGCGACATATTTTCCCAGTTGTTGAGGGCGTCGTTGAAGGCCATGGCGTTCTCTCCCTCGGTCTTGTCCGGATCGTAATAGGCTCCTCCGGGGTTGATATAGTCCTGCTCACGCGGTTTGGTAGGCACGAGAAGCTTGTTGAGGTCAAGTCCTATCGAGAGGAG
>CAMWXO010000081.1 GCA_947178245.1 uncultured Porphyromonadaceae bacterium | reverse complement strand
CCGTTTCCGCTATTTCTTTTGCGGTAAGGCCTGAACCGGTATGACGCTCGCATACGCGGGCTATCGGCTCCAGACCTTCCTTACGCATCAGGGAAGCACCTATCACACCATGGCGTATATATGGTTCGGAGCCATGGCAGAATATGCCCGGAGCATCGCACCTGAAAATGCCGATATCATGCAGCATGGCGGCATCATGTATGAAATTCATGTCTACATCGAGGCGAGCCGCTTCCGCCACAGCGATAGCCTTGCGGGCCACCATCTCAGAATGTGTCAGAAGCAAATCGAGGAGGGCTGAGCCCTCCTCGTAGTATTTAGCGTAAATCTTATCGAGATCCATCTTAAGCGACAGATAAGTGTTCAAAAGAAATCATTTCTCTTCTATTATCTCCACCCAGCCGTGGATATCGGGCTCTTCACCGAGCTGTATGCCACGCAGCTTATTATAGAGCATGGCAGACTTCTCGCCCGGCTGACCATTGCCGAACTCATATCGGCGTCCGGTGTCGAGATCATCGATGACTCCGATGGGTGAAATCACCGCAGCAGTGCCGCAGGCGCCCACCTCCTCAAAAGTCTCGAGTTCCTCCACAGGAATCTGGCGGCGCTCCACAGTCATTCCGAGATCTTCAGCGAGCTGGCAGATGCTCTTGTTGGTGATGGAGGGCAGTATGGAGTCGGATGCAGGTGTGATGTAGCTGTTGCCACGTATTCCGAAGAAGTTAGCCGCACCGCTCTCATCGAAATATTTCTTCTCCTTCGGGTCGATATAGAGCATCACGGAGTAGCCAAGATCATGAGCGAGCTCACCGGCCTTCAGCGACGCTGCATAATTGGCACCTATCTTCAGCGATCCGGTTCCGAGCGGGGCCACACGGTCATATTTCCGGCTCATGCACACCTTTGTCGGATTGAAACCTGTCTTGAAATAGGGCCCGACGGGAGTGACGAACATCACCACCAAATAATCTTTCGACGGCTTCACGCCCACCTGGGGAGAGATGCCGATCTCAAGCGGACGGATGTAGAGGCTGGCACCGGTGCCGTAAGGAGGCACGAACTCCGAGTTGAGCGCCACCACCTTGCGCACCATATCGCAGAAAATATCTTCCGGCAGCGGCTCCATCATGATGCCTTCGGCCGAACGGCGGAAACGCTTGGCATTCTCGTCCATGCGGAAGACCCGTATCTTGCCGTCGGCTCCGCGGAAGGCCTTCAGGCCCTCGAAAGCCTCCTGCCCGTAGTGAAGGCAGGCGGCGGCTATGTGCATGGGCACATATTCTGAATCGGAAACCTCTACCGGCCCCCATTTACCGTCGCTGTAAGTGCAGCGCACATTGAACTTGGTCGGAACGTATCCGAACGGAAGATTTTTCCAATCTATTGCATCCATTTCTGTCAATTGTTAATATATGGATCTGTTTTCCAGACCTATCAGACGGCGATCTTACAGGTAAGATCACCCACCTTCACTATGTAGACGCCATGCGAGAGCGGCAGGCGGCTCACCCCCTGGGGAATGTTCTCGCTGCTCACGGTCTGCCCGAGTATGGTGAAGACCTTGATCTGCGTGGGCTGCGAGGCCACCACCACCACATAGCCCGAAGTCACCCTGATCTCCACTTCGGCATCGCGTGCCGCCACGTTGAGCGCGGTCACGTCGGAGCGCACGGGCTCCCACCCCTTCGCGCCGGAGGCGGAAGTGGCGGCCGCGGCCATCAGGGCCACGGCGAGCACAGCTGAGCGGAGTCGCCGGATCATATCGGAATCTGACAGGATGGCTTAGTTATTTCTTTACCTTATTGTAGCGGGCGTTGAGGCCTTCCACGATCTCGTCGGTGATGTCGAGATCCTTATTGAAATGAAGAGCGGCAGCCTTGTTGAAGATGGCGTCATAGCCGTGCTTCTTGTTGTACTGCTCCACGAAAGCCACAATCGAATCATTTACGGCCTGCTGAGCCTTTGCAGCTGCTTCGGCATACTTCTGCTGCATCATGCCTACCGATTTCTCGGCATTTGACTGCATTGAAGCCAGTTTCTGCTGATCGGTGTCGAAACTTTCCTGCGAGAGATATGAGTTGTTCTGTACCTTGTTCTGAATCTGCGATGCGAACGACTGCAGTGAGGTCTGATGACGTTTTGTCTCGTTTTCGAGATTTTCCTGCATGCGCATCATCTCCTCGTTATAGTCTTTTGCAAGATTATATTTGGTGAGGAGAGTGTCGAGGTCTACATATCTGTAGTTGGGAAGAGCCTCGGTTTCGGCTGCTTTCTCCTTCTTGACGGGAGATTCATTTGCCTCTTTATTGCCGCCGCAAGAAGATGTTACTACAGCAAGCGACAGAGCAAGCCCGAAGGCGAAGGCGAGGACTGTGTAGAGTTTTCTTTTCATTATATGGAATTTGTAGTTATTGATACGTATCATGAGGAGCCGGACACGGGGCGCGTGCGGTTCCGGATGCAAAATTAATAAAAAAAGATGATTAGAACGATAAGAAACCCAAAAGATTTGTTAAAATGAAATAAATTTAATATCTTTGAGGCCTGAAAAGCAATAATTACGTTTTATAATATAGGGAGCGCATGTCTTTGCGACATCATATAAGCCCCACTGAAACCCAAAATCACGAAAGACAACATGAAAGTAAAGGATCTAAAACCGGAACTGATATGGAAGTGTTTCGACGAGGTGACCAAAGTGCCCCGCCCTTCCTGCCATGAAGAGCAGATCAGAAACTTCCTGATCGATTTTGCAAAGCGCCATAATGTAGCGGTGAAGACCGACGAATGCGGCAACGTGCTGATGCACAAGGATGCCTCCGAAGGATATGAGAACGCACCCGTTGTGATTCTTCAGTCGCACATGGACATGGTGTGCGAGAAGAATGGAAATGTGGAACATGACTTTTCAAAAGACCCTATCGACACTTATATCGACGGCGACTGGGTGAAAGCCAGAGGCACCACCCTGGGAGCGGACAACGGCATCGGTATCGCAGCGGCCATGGCCGTGATGATCGATCCCGACCTGAAGCACGGCCCAGTAGAGGCTCTGTTTACGGTGAATGAGGAAATCGGCCTCGAAGGAGCCCAGAACCTCGGCGAGGACATGCTCGGCGGCAATATACTGCTCAATCTCGACTCGGAAGACGACGGCGAGATATTCGTAGGATGCGCAGGAGGTATCGACACCACCGCATGGTTCGACTATAAGCGCTCGCTCGCTCCCGAACATTTCTCTTATCTCAAGATTCAGGTGAAAGGGCTGCTCGGCGGCCACTCAGGAGGCGACATCCACCTCGGACGCGCCAACGCCAACAAGCTTGCCGCACGTTTCCTCTGGGAATGCTCGCAGAAATGGAACGTGGAGCTTTCCGAATTTGACGGCGGCAATCTTCGCAACGCCATTCCGCGCGAGGCATACGCCATATTCGGAATAGAAACGAAACTCGCCGACGACGTCAAGACTCAGCTCGCCTGCTATGCCGAACAGATAAAGAAAGAATATGCCGGCATCGAGCCTTCGCTCGAGATAACGATAGAAGATGTGGCGAAGCCTGACTACACCATTGATCAGGACACCTCCACAGCACTCATACGCGCGCTCTACTGTGCACCCCACGGAGTCATCTCCATGAGCCGCGATCTGGAAGGACTGGTGGAGACATCGACCAATCTCGCCGCAGTGAAGATGGAGGAAGGCAACCGCATCAAGGTGACCACCTCACAGCGTTCGAGCGTGGAAAGCCGCAAGTACGACATCGCCGGCCAGGTGGAGGCGGTGTTCCAGCTTGCCGGTGCGAAAGTGGATCATTCCGACGGCTATCCCGGCTGGGCTCCTAACATGAACTCGCCCATCATGAAGATAGCGGCTGACGCTTACGAGGAACTTTTCGGAGTGAAACCCGCCATCAAGGCCATACATGCCGGACTGGAGTGCGGACTCTTCCTCGACAAATATCCTCACCTCGACATGGTGAGCTTCGGCCCCACCATGACCGGCGTGCACTCTCCCGACGAGCAGCTTCTTATTCCGACGGTAGAGAAGTTCTGGAAGCACCTCTGCCTCACACTTGAAAAAGTGGCGAAATCATGATGCGCGGTCTTCTGACCCTGGCAGCCATATCACTGGCGGGTGCGTCGGCCCTCACTGCCGACACGCCCGCCGGAAATGCCGCATCTCCGGCCGGCGAAACAGCCGCGGCCGACAGCATGGCGGAGGCGCCGGCGATCGACGAAGTGCCCGACAGTGTGTATACCGAAATGAGCGAGCTGATAAAGACGGTGCTCGCTCAGGCTGACGCCGATAAAAAAAGCGCCGACCGCTACGAGACACTCTCCGACCGGGATTTTAAGGTGATCGCCGACGAACTTGGCGTGGAGACTGCCGCAATCAAGGCCGTGGTGAAGATCGAGGCAGGGCCGTCGCTGCGGGGCTGCTGGGCTCCGGGGGTGCCTGTGGTGAACTATGCGCAGCCACTCTTCAACAAGTACAACGCCCAGGTCAAAGGGCCGAAAGACAAAGACGCCAAAGTGCCCGACGGACTCTCGGGATATGCCCTCAAGGAATGGACATCTCTCACAAGAGCCCGGAAGATCAATGTAGACGCCGCCAATATGGCATGCTACTGGGGAATGTTTCAGATTGGAGGCTACAACTATAAGCTCTGCGGCTGCAAGTCGATTGCAGAAATGGTGGCCCTGATGAGCGAATCGGAATTCAGCCAGCTTGAGCTCTTTGCCGTATTTATCCGTAACTCCGGAATGCTCGAGAGCCTCAGGAAGAAAGACTGGACCACATTCGCAAGAAAATATAACGGCACCTCATACGCCAAACGCGGCTATCATACGCGCATGGCCAAGGAATATGAGGCTTTCAAAGCCAAGGAAAAGTCGGGGGCAAAACCCGTGGCCAAGACAGCGGCCAAGACCGACACTATAAAGAAATCACAGCCTGCGGCTGCCGGCGGGAAGACGGCTGCCAGACGGCACACTAAAAAATGAAGTAGTAGAAGATGAAGATCACCGACCTGAAGCCGAAGCTCGTATGGGAATGCTTCGATGAGATAACGAAAGTGCCCCGCCCCACATTCCATCTTGACAAGATGAAGGAATTTCTCACCGGCTGGGCTGAAAGGCATAATCTGAAATATGCCACCGACGAGGCCGGCAATGTAGTGATATATTGCCCTGCCACGCCGGGGCATGAGAATGCGCCTACGGTAGTGCTTCAGGGACATCAGGACATGGTGGCGGAGAAGCGCGGCGACGTAGACCACAATTTTCTGACCGACCCCATCAAGACCGTCGTGGATGGCGACTGGGTGAGGGCTGAGGGCACCACTCTCGGAGCCGACAACGGGCTGGGCTGCGCCTCCGCTATGGCGGCGATGATCGACCCCGACCTCGTGCACGGCCCGATAGAAGCTCTATTCACTACGGATGAGGAGCAGGGACTCACCGGGGCCAACGGCCTCAATCCCGACCTCATCAGCGGCCGCATCCTCCTTAATCTCGACTCGGAAGAGCACGGCATGATAGTGATAGGCTGCGCCGGCTCTATCTGCACGGTGGCTGAATATCCCATCCACACGGTCTCCACTCCGGAGGGCTACGTATGGTATGAAGTGGGAATCAATCATCTCAAAGGCGGCCACTCCGGCATGGAAATCCATCTCGGGCGTGGAAACGCCAACCAGATTCTGGCCCGCTTCCTATGGCTGGCCGGCGACCAGTTCGGCATTCAGCTGAGCGATTTCCAGGGCGGCGGACTCCCCAATGCCATCCCGCGTGAGGCTCATGCACTCGTTGGCATCCCCGAGGCTCATGCACGTGAGTTTGAGGAGCTTGCCTCGCTCTTCGACAAGACCATTCACGATGAGCTCAGGCTTGCCGAAGGCGATGACTTCACATTCGGCGTAGCCCTGCGCGAAGCCCCGGAAAAGACCATTGAAGAAGGCTACGTGGTTCCGCTCATATCGACAATTTTCGGCACTCCCAACGGAGTTCAGGCCATGAGCCTCGCCGTGCCGGGACTTGTGGAGACCTCAAGCAACCTTGCGAGCGTTCATAAGGAAGGCGACGACAAGGTGGTGATCACCACCCATCAGCGATCATCGATCGACAGCCGGCGCGAGGAAATCACCGACCGCATCACCGCGCTCTATGAAAATATCGGATGCGTCGTAGAGACCAACGACCCGAGCGTGGGTTGGGAGCCGAATCCCGAGAGTCCTCTTTTAAAGAAAGCCGAGGCTTGCTTCAAGAGCCTCTTCGGACACGCCCCGAAGGTGGAAGCCCTTCATGCCGGACTCGAATGCGGCCTCTTCCTTGAGAAAATGCCCGGAATGGACATGATTTCTTTCGGCCCGACGCTGAAAGACATACATAGTCCCAACGAGAAAGCCTATGTGCCGTCGGTAGAGGAATACTGGAAATTCCTCACCGAGCTGCTCAGGCTGCTCAGTTGAGAAGAATTGCAAATTACCATGATCGAAAATAATATAATAAGTAAAGAAGAAAACGAACGCACGGTGCTGGTGGGCCTCGTGACACAGAAGCAGAGCGAGGCGAAAGTGAACGAATATCTCGACGAGCTCGACTTCCTCGCCAGGACAGCCGGAGCCGAGCCCGAGAAGCGTTTCATACAGCACCTCGACTATCCTAATCCACGCACCTACGTGCGTAC
>CAMWXO010000080.1 GCA_947178245.1 uncultured Porphyromonadaceae bacterium | reverse complement strand
CCTCTTCGCGGTGCTGATGCTCGTGCTCCTCTCCTCCATCGCCATGGGCGACGTGCACGGATCGGAACTCGTCTTCAGCGTGGCGAAACTGAGTTTCTTCCTGATAATATGGTTCCTGGTGGGAGTATATCTACTCCCCTCTTTCCTCGTGAAGGTGCGCTCCTATCTTAATTCGGAGACGCTGCTTGTGGTGGCCATGTCGCTCTGCTTCATGATGGCGGCATTCTCGGTGATGTGCGGGTTCTCGCTCGAGCTGGGAGCCTTCGTGATGGGCTCCATACTGGCAGGCACTATCTTCGCCGAGCGTATGGAGCACGTGATAGCGCCGGTGAAAGACCTTTTCGGCGCCGTCTTCTTCATCTCGGTGGGCATGATGGTGCAGCCCTCCGTCATCGCCCAGTATGCACCTCAGATTCTTCTGCTGGCGGGAGTGGTGATAGTGGGAATGATCATCTTCGGCACGCTGGGCATGCTCATCACCGGGCAGACCCTGAAAGTGGCGATGCAGAGCGGATTCTCGCTTACGCAGATAGGTGAGTTCTCTTTCATCATCGCCTCGCTGGGTATGGGACTCGGAGTGCTCGATGCCTCGCTCTATCCCATAATAGTGGCGGTGTCGGTGATCACGATTTTCACGACCCCCTATTTCATAAAGATGTCGCAACCCGCTTACGCTTTCGTGGAGAAGCATCTTCCGAAAAACCTGAATTTCCTCATCACCCGATATTCCACTCAGGTAGTGGACACGAACGAGACAGCGCGCCTCTGGCGCGACATACTCGGCCGCTATCTCTGGCGCATCGTGCTCTACTCGGTGATACTAATAGGCATCATCATAGCCTGCCGCAGCATGCTCTTCCCCATCATAGAGGGTATCTTGCCGAAATGGGGACACCTGGTGGCCACGCTGTGCACGCTCGGCATCATGTCGCCGTTTCTCACGGCCCTGTCGTTCACGTCGCTGAAAAAAGACCACAAGATGCGACTTCACTCCACGGCATCGTTCTATGAAGTGCCGCTGATAGCGATGAACATAATACGCCATATCCTGGCCCTGCTCTTCATCGTATATTTCCTCTCCGTGTGCTATTCTCCGCTTGTGGGATGGCTCGGGGGCATAGTGGCCTTCGTGGTGATAATACTCTTCGCATCGTCACGCCTGATGAAGAGATTCAGAAGAATGGAAAAGAAATTCATCAATAACCTCAACAACCGTGAGAATGCCCGCAGCGGAGCCGGCAACAATCTGGTGAGCGACCTGCATCAGGCATATATCGACATAAAGCCGCAATGCCGGTTTGCCGGCGACAGGCTGAAAAATTCAGGACTCCGCTCGGAATATGGAGTGAGCGTGTCGAGCATAAGACGCGGCGACGACTTCATGCCGCTCCCCACCGGCGACACGCGGATATTCCCGGGCGACACCCTCGGCATCATAGGCACCGACAGCCAGATAAAGCGGCTTAACGATGAAATCGACAATCTCGACCAGAAGAAGGAGCCCGCCAAGCATCCCGACATAGAGCTGAAGAGCATCCTTCTCACCGAGAACTCCCCCATCATCGACAAGCCGCTCTACGAGACTGACCTCAGGAAAGACTATTTCTGCATGGTGGTGTCGGTGCAGAGAGGCGACAACGAGTTTGTGAATCCCTCGCCAAACACCATCCTGAAAGCCGGCGACCTACTCTGGATCGTGGGCGACCCGAAACTATTCGACAAAATGAAATGATCACGATATGACGCGCAGACCCTATACCTTCGACAGAGTGGTGAGAATCATCTTCTCGCTTTGCGGCCTTCTGGCCACGCTCTATCTGCTCAATCTGCTCAGCGACGTGCTGCTTCCCTTCATAGTGGCATGCATGATAGCCTATATCCTTGAGCCCATAGTGGAGTTCAACATGAAGTGGACCCGCAGCCGGCGACGCTTCTTCCCGGTGATCCTGACGCTGCTCGAGGCAGTGGCTGCGGTGGCGCTCCTCTGCTGGATCTTCATTCCTTATCTCGTGCAGGAATGCTCCGCCATGGGCGTACTCATCAAAGACTATGCCACGAGCAAGATCCAGATACCTTACCTCTCGAGCGAGATCCACAGCTTCATCCGCGAGAATGTGGATTTCGACCAGATAGGCAGGCTTCTGAGCCGTGAGCAGTGGGTGGAGCTGATCAAGAACAGCCTGATGAAAAGCTGGTCGTTTATCGGCTCGTCGCTCAGCATCATAATAAGTCTGGTGAGCTGGCTGATCGTGGTGCTCTACGTGATATTCATAATGCTCGACTACGAGAGATTCATCCTCTCGCTCAGGCAACTCATCCCCTACGGACAGCGCGATCAGGTATTTCACATCATGAACGACATCAAGAACGCGATGAACCGCTACTTCCGCGGACAATTCTTCATCGCGTCGCTTGTAGGCATACTCTTCTCAATCGGATTTCTCATAATCGGGCTCCCGATGGCTGTGGTGTTCGGACTCTTTATAGGGGCACTGAACATGGTGCCCTATCTCCAGCTCATCTCGCTTCCGATAGCCGCACTTCTCTGCCTCGCGGGGTCTATATCGGGCGGGCCGGGGTTCTGGATGCTGTTCTGGGAGACGATGGCTGTCTACGTAGTGGTGCAGTGCATTCAGGATATGATCCTCACACCCAAAATCATGGGAAAGGCTCTTGGTCTGAATCCGGCCATCATCCTTCTGTCTTTATCGATATGGGGAGCGCTTCTCGGCATTCTCGGCATGATAGTGGCGCTGCCGCTCACAACCCTGCTGCTGTCGTACTACGACATGTATATAGTGCGCCGTTCGCTTCCGCCCTCGAAACCCGACGTGACGGACGCCGACGAAGTCAAGGCTCCGGAAAAACGTCCATAAGGAGCTGCGCTGCGGCTTTCCGGGCAGCCGCCCGCGGCCCTATATCGTTCATTATGATCACGATGAGATGCGTGGGGGCAAATTGCTCGTCGAGCTTATAGCCGGCATAGCACTGTATTCCCTTCATGCTACCTGTCTTCATGGCTACGTATGCGTCGAGATGCGTACCTTTCAGGAAATCCTGAAGCGTACCTTCCTTTCCCGCCAGCGGCATGAATGAGGCATACTCATCATCGTCGGCCATGCGCGCGAGTATGCCGCCTATGAAGTCGGCCGTGACGCGGTTGGAGCGCGACAGGCCGCTCCCATCGATGAGCGTGACCCCTTTCACGGGCACGCCCTGTTTCTTCCAGTAGGAAAGCATCTCTGAAGCGCCTTCGGAAGTGGCCGCTTCCTTGCCCCGCGCGAGTGCGAAGGCACGGAGCAGCGTCTCGGCAAACAGATTATCGCTGCGCATCATGCAGCTGCGCATCACTTCGGCATAGCGCTCGCTCGTGTGGTCTACGAGCAGATCCGACTCCTGCAGATGGCGGCGAGCCTCCGTCTCTATCCTCACGTTGCCCTCAAGGCTGATGCCGGCATCGCGGAGCGCGGAAGCGAGATAGGAGAAGAAGACGCGCTCGGGATTGCTCACAGCCCGGCTGCCTGAAGCATTGCGCCTGAAATTGAGGGCATGGCTGCCCGTGCCGTAAGCCTCGTTGAGGTCTCCCGCCGCCCAACTGGGCGGACATGCAGGGCCGCTATATAGAGAGACATCGGCCACTATGTCGCCTTTCACCTCGCTTATTCCTCTGCCGCGCAGCGATGCTACGATCTCGCCGGCGATGTCGGCCGAGGCCGGAGCACAGTTGGCACCGAGAGTGGGATCGCCGCCCCCTCTCACCACAAGGTCGCCCTCAAAGACGCTCCCGCTCACCTTTCCGTCGGCATAGACGCGGGTGTGAAACTTTTCGTCGGGCCCCGATTCGCGCAGCAGACCGGCGATAGTGACAGTCTTCATGATAGAAGCCGGCAGAAGAGATTTGTCGGCATTATGGCTCACAAGCACATCGCCCGAAGCAAGATCCTTGATCAATACGGCGGTGGAGGGTGCAGACACGGCACGTGCATCAAGAAAATCGGCCAGAGGAGAGACCGCGTATGAAGTAGCTGCCACAATAGCGAGCAGCATCAGCGATAAGTAACGTTTCATGATGCAAAATTACAAAAAATGACGGCTCCGAGCAAAACTTTCAACCTTATTGAGTGTTTTAATTCTGAAAAAAGAATTAATCCGATCCTGTTTATCAAGCCGAAAATCTTCAGTGTAAAGCGATTTATACTGACAAAAATAGTTTAATACTTAAATAATAATCACACAAACAGAAAAAGAAATGAAAAAGTTAATCTATCTTCTGCTGGTTCTCCCGTTTGCACTTGCATTCTCATCATGCAGCAACGACGATAACCTCCCCGATGTGAACGTGACATTGACCTTTGACAACGCTGTGGCAAGCGATGGGGCTATCTACGTGGTGAAGGATGCGACCCTGCAGCTCACCGGCATCGAGACCACACCGGCCGACAACTCTAAGCCGGCTACCCTTGCTAACGTGCGCTTCTTCTGGAACTATCGTCCGACACCTTACATGTCCTGGAGCGAGTTCCCCATCGATATCCCGATGGCTGACATGCCCCTCGTAGACAAAGGCGCCAACCTTCTCGGCATCAATGCTACGCTTCTGCAGGTAGATAAATCGATGGCCTACACAAGCTTCAACATTCCTATCGTGACTGTAGACTCCGAATCGGATCTTCCCGGCGGACAGCAGCCCGGACAGGCCACATTCACACTTCGCATCGGCCAGTCGAAAACTGAGAAGTAACATCTCGGCATCTTAAAAGTCTCATCGGCGCACCCCGAAATCCGGGCGCGCTGATTTGTGTTTTTGCAATTTTAGTCTGAAAAATTTGCATAACCCGAAAAATATGACTAATTTTGCAACCGCTATCAGAAACAACCCCTTTGGAAAGATGCCGGAGTGGTCGATCGGGACGGTCTCGAAAACCGTTGTACCCTTACGGGTACCCAGGGTTCGAATCCCTGTCTTTCCGCCATAAAGCTTGATTATCAAGTAATTAAACAAAACACACCCAATTTTACACCCAATTTTGGGCAGTAGAATTGGGTGTTATGTTTAATTCAGGAACATCGTGATACAATATTGTTAGTTTATGAAGGAAGTCAAAGTTGAAATGTTTGCCCTATGTCAGGGTGCTCATAATATGGACGGTCATCTCACCATAGTTAATACTATGGATGATTTTTATGTATCGGACCTCCCTGTTCGTATAACATTTGGGCTGGCAATAAAACTATATATCCAAGCGTATGTTTCAGGGGATAGGTTATTAAGCATTTCAATTATTGATAAGTCAATAGACAAGAGCATCCTCCCACCTCTCACGACTAATCTTCATATAGTACAATTAGATAAGGCTAGTCATATTAACATTGCTCTCAATCTTCAGAATGTTCTTTTCGAGAAAGGGGGAGTTTATGATATTCACCTTGAACTTGATGGGGATCGCCTTGATGATTTTGCCTTTGAGATTATAAGAAAATGAAACAAGAAGTAATATGTCCGACCACGGATACAGGTTTTTCGATTGACCTATCAGTTAGTCGTAACGATAAGAGTCTTGCAATTTCGCGTCGAGAACTTAATATACAGGAAGTAAGGACTAACTATAATTATTGGAATAGAGCCTCTAATATCCATTCTTCAAATAATTATGATAACGCAGACTTCCGTAGAATTGTTGCTATGGGAGAAGACGCAGTACCAGGAATTCTTGAAATTATCAAGGATCATCCTGATCCAATAGTACATGCTCTTGATTTAATATATCCGGACTATATGACATATACTGGTTATGTTTCACTAGAAGATGTTTGCAGAACATGGATTATAACACTGATAGCGCTCGGGAAAGTTTAACACGATCTGATGTTTTTGGCGATCCCCTAAAAAACGATGTCAATTTTAAATTACTAAGCCCATTTTCTTTTCAATATAATTGCATAGCTTTTGCAATGGGTATGACCGATCGATGGGTAGACCATAGTAATATACCTTGGCACTGGTGGCCTCCGATTGAGAAAGGTTCATCAGTAGAGCATTTGAAAAATGCTTTCCAGTATTTTGGTTTTGAAGAATGTGGTATGGATGACAAAATTGATGATCTCTATGACAAGGTAGCCCTTTATCATATAGCCAATCGGTGGACGCATGCTGCTCGTGTTGTTGCGGCAGGTGTATACCATAGTAAGTTTGGAGAGAGTTTTGACGGTCGTCATAGTTCGGGAAGTGTTTTACAAGCACAATACGGAAACGTATGTATTATCATGCGTCGTCTCAAAACAGATTCTCATCTTACTGATGATCGAAAAGGAATTGCTCCCGGAGAAATGCATCTAAATATACCCGTAAATGTTGGAGGCGCGAATAATCACATAGTTACTTATAAAGGTAAAACATACTTGGCGCATAATGGACGTGAAGTAAAGATTGACTTTAATAAGATGAGCATTGTATTTGCGTAATACATATATTAAATGGGCTATGGACATGCAGTAGAATATGTACGGCTTTACACTCACTTTAGTTTAGAGCCGTATATATAAGGTACGATGATAAAGTAAAGCGTCAGCCGAGGATTTCCTTCAAGGCTTCTGCAAACTCTTTATTCTTTTTGCTTGGGGGGTCGCTTATGGGTTCACGATATTTTGAGCGGTAATAATCCTGTTCAATACCTGTATTCCGGAGCATGGCTCCGATCCATTCGCTGCGCATACCTTTATCAATCT
>CAMWXO010000079.1 GCA_947178245.1 uncultured Porphyromonadaceae bacterium | reverse complement strand
GTCTATCCAAGCTCCCTGATGAGGGCCGTTGATGTCGGTGTCGCCTTGCTCCATCACATTGCGCTGCTCGTATGGCCCCCAGGGATTCTTGCTGCGCATCACCACCTGCCAGCCCGTGGCCACGCCTCCGGCCGGCGAGAAGATGTAATACCAGTCGCCGCGTTTATACATCTTTGCTCCCTCGATGGTCTCGTTTTCAAGATGTCCGTCATAGATCACCCTGTCCCGGCCGATCACTCCGGTAGCGTCCGGAGTCATCTCAATCATTCCGAGTATGCTCTTCACTCCGGCCCTGCTTCCTGCATATCCGTGAGCGATGTAGGCCCGTCCGTCTTCATCCCAGAAAGGGCAGGGGTCGATCACACCCACCGCCGGATATATAAGGCGTAGCGGACTCCATGGCCCTTTCGGGTCGGTGGCGTCGGCCACATATATCCCTCGGTCGGGATCGCCATACATCACGTAATACTTGCCATTGTGGTATCGGATGGCGGGTGCCCACACTCCGTTGCCGTGGCTTACGCCGTCGAAAGCAGTGTCAGGATAAGTGTCGGCTACTGCCCCGACGAGAGTCCAGTTCACGAGATCGTTGGAATGGAGTATCTGCAGAGCCGGAAGATTGGCGAAACTCGACGATGTCATATAGTAATCGTTGCCGACACGCACCACGTCGGGGTCGGAGTAGTCGGCGTTGATGACGGGATTTTGATATTTCCCGTTGCCTAAATCTGAGACGTAGGCCTTCGACACATCAGCACGGGCAGAGACCGTGAGCAGGCAGCCGAGGGCGGCCAAAGATAACAGAGATGTCCTTTTCATGTAGGTTTGTTATGTTAGATGTTTAGTTATCGTGATGATTTTGTTTTCATTTCCATTCAAGTTCGAGATTGCGGATAAGAGTGGATGAGGCGCCGGCCGAGCCTGTATGCTGCACGGCGAAGCCTCCGAGTCCGGATTCCTTCACCGGGGCTGAGATATCAACCGAGGTCACCACCTCCCCACAGCAGGGCTTGGCAGGTAAGGCTTCGGTAAGCGCTCTTGCCCGCAAGGTGCCGTCAGATACTTCCACGCTGATCGTGCATGGAGTGCGGAAGCAGTCGCTCACGACTCCGGGATTGATGACGCGAGTAGCCCCGTTATCGTATTCCACCAGTGAGAACTGCACGGCTCGGTCATGCTCCGGCACGCGTTCGATGCGGAGGGCATACCCGCATAGCGACACGGGGTCAAACTTCACGCAGATATCCATATATTGTGAAGTGGCGCTTCCGAATCCCTGCCCTCCGCTTTTGGCCGGTTCCACTGTCAGCGTGGCTTTCATCTCCTGCGTGAAATCGCGCAGGGGTATGTATGAGATGCGTGCACCCTTCTCAGTCTGCACAAGTCCTTCGCTCACCGAAGCATCATATCCTTTGCCGTAGCGCCATCCCGGGCCGCTTCCGGCAGCCCATTCCGCTGCCTCGGTGTCGGCAGGCTTGAATATATCGAAAGTCCATGCGCCCACTATGCCCGGGCTGCGTCTCACCACCGGAATATCGCTGAAATCAGTCGATAGCGTAGCCTCAGGCAACAAGAGATTATCGAGCGAGGAGACATAGACGGGAGCGGAAGTCTGCATCTCGCCCTGATGTGAATCACTAAAGCGGGGTATGACCACGGCGAATATATACGTGCCTAAGTCAGCGGCGACAGGAGTGTATGCCGTCTCTCCCGGCGCTTCTGCATGCCGCAGCAGAATAGCTTTCTTCTCACCCTCGGCATCCTCCATTCGCCCCCACATTATAGTGCTTCGGTCTGCACCTTTTCCGCGTAATTCATAGTCTGCAATGTATTGACCTGAAGAAGCGTCAAAATGAATGGAGGGTTTCTTTTTAAACTCCGGCGCTCTCCTGAAGTTGGGCTCGATCTTCAAGGTCTTTCGTGCGGTGAGGCCTCGTTCGGAATATGTTATTGTAGTGTCGAGCAATTCCGGCTTCCTGTTGTCTGAGACAAAAGTAAACGATTGTCCCGGCTCTGCTTCATATCCACCCCAGAGCAGCGGGGTGGCCGTGAGCGTGGCTTTGTCGCCCCGAGGCGAGAGAGTGGTCTTGTCAGCCGAAAGACGCAACCCTACAGGAAGTCCCGTCAGTTTTCGCCCCAGCGTCTCTTCCGCTTTTTTGATATCTGCCGCATACAGAAGTGGATCCCATCCGTCGATGCTTCCGAGAAGGTTGGGCAGATTATATATGGTTTTTCCGCCCGCTTCCACCACGAAAGCATCCTTCAGGGGCGCGGAGAGATCCGGGCCGAGCATTCTCCTCCCGGCATCGATTATATAGGGCTCTCCGTTAAGTGAGATATTGCTCTGATAAGAGGTGACGTCGGAGGCGTCGCGTGTCCAGTGCAGGCTCGCCTGGTGCTCTGAGGTGAAGCGCGTGTCGATGGCAGTCACCGTTCCCGGTATCTTCGTGAAGTATTGGGGTCCGGAGCAAAGCGTGTGTATGTCGCAGTTCAGGAATACCGCTCCGGTTTCGGCAGTGGAGTAGAACGGTTTGCTGCTGAAGAAGGTGAAACGGCAGTCGAGATATATCGCAGAGCCCGACAGTGCATCGTCTGTGCATTCAAAATAGCAGTTATAGTAAAGACTTCGCCTCGCACCCACGAATGGACAGAGATTCAGTCGGCTGATAAAGTGGCAGTTGTCGGCGAAAAGGCGGTCAGTATTCTCGCATATCCCTATCTGCGCCTGCACTATGGCATCCTTCCGTCGCGGTCGGTTTAAGTCCGGATTCCGCGGATAGACGAGATCTGTGTTGCAGTAGTTGCCGAATGTGATATTGCTCGTCTCAAGGCTGTGGCCTTTGAAATGAAACATGGTGAAGTTCCCGATGGCCCCTTGCGTCTGGCCGCGGTTCACGGCAAACACCACATCTTCCGGATTCGTGCCCAGGCCTATGATGCGGAGCGTGTCGCATTCTATCTTGAAAGCGTAGGGCGTCCCTCCCTTATCGGTGCGCACTTCCGGATCGTCGGGGTCATCGAGCCAATACACTGACGGCGCCACAAGGAGGGTGGCCGATTTTCCGGCCATGTTGATTTTTCGGAACGCCTCGAGCGGATCTGTCACGGCATCAGGATTATCGTAAAGTCCCTCGCTGTCGAGCAGAATGGTATTCCCGTCAAGAAGATAGTCTTTGTCTCCGAATGAGATTGTGTTATGCCGGGCAGCGGCCGAAAGCCCCACGACGAGGGGCGCCGTTGCAAGAAGTATGCCTAATATGATGTATCTGAGATAATTCGTCATGATATCGAGGTCAGAATAGGAAAAAGTTGCGTCTGCAGGTTGATTCCGGATTCAAAGTTATTAAAAAATATCTGAATATGCAAATGCTCGCGTTCACATATCCTAATCACGTGAAATCTTCTTCAGGTATTTGCGGTTCTCCCGATTTTTACTAATTTTGCGGAAGAAACATCAGTTTCCTCTTCAGAGGAAACGCAATATCAATACGCTTATCGATTTATGAATAATTTTGTATTTTTCCCTGCCACCAAATATGTCTTTGGCAGGGGTGTGGAGAATAAGGTGGCCGCAGAGCTCTCGGCTTTCGGCATGAAGAAGCCCCTGATCGTCTATGGCAAAGGGTCGGTCGTAAGATCCGGTCTACTCTCCCGCGTCAGGAAAAGTCTTGAGGATGCCGGCATTCCTTATGCCGAGCTTAGTGGCGTGCAGCCTAACCCCGTCGATTCTAAAGTATATGAGGGAATCGATATCGCTAAGCGGGAGGGTGTGGATTCGGTGCTGGCGGTAGGTGGCGGAAGTGCTATCGACACAGCCAAGGCTATCGCGGCAGCCATACCCTATGATGGCGATTTCTGGGATTTCTACTGTGGAAAGGCGCGCGTGGAGAAGGCCCTTCCCGTGGGTGTGGTGCTCACCATCCCCGCTGCCGGAAGCGAGGGGAGTGGCAACACGGTTATAACCCGCCTCGACGGTCTGCATAAGCTCGGCATGGGAAGCGACGTGCTTCGTCCCCGCTTCGCACTTATGAATCCGGAGCTGACCATGACGCTCCCCCCTTATCAGACTGCGGCCGGAATCACCGATATGTTCGCTCATATCATGGAGCGGTATTTCACTAATACTCCCGACGTCGAGATCACCGACCGGGTGGCCGAGGGAGTGATGAAGGCAATCATAAACGAGGCTCCGAAAGTGATCGCTGATCCCGCTGATTATAATGCGCGGGCCAATATAATGTGGAGCGGCACGCTCGCTCACAATGGCGTCTGCAGCGGCGGCCGCGAGGAAGACTGGGCCACCCACGGCCTCGAGCATGAACTGAGCGCAGTCTACGACGTGACGCATGGTGCCGGCCTTGCGGTAATGTTCCCGGCATGGATGACGTATGCCATGCAGACCAATCCCGGTAAGATAGCGCAGTTCGCACGCCGGGTCTTCGATATCGAGGAGGCTGACGATGCAAAGGCGGCTGCTCTCGGCATCGAGGCTTTAAAGAAATTCCTGACTTCAATAGGTATGCCGGTGACGATGCGTCAGCTTGGGATAGAGAATCCTGACACTGCATTGCTCGCCGGGAAAGTGACGGAAAACAAGGGAGAAGAGTTCGGCAATTATATTAAAGTGAACCGCGAAGTAGCCGAAAAAATCTACAACCTTGCCAGATGAGTCAGCGACTGCTGACACGTTAATTCATAGCGTGTGGATTTCCACGCTCCAAACATATCGAAAGCCGTGACATTCATGCCACGGCTTTCGTAATATCTGTTGTCAGGGTTTTCCTACATTCCGCTCTACACAATAGTTTAGAACCAGCATATATTTTCAAAATAAATTAAATTTCATTGAATACTTTCACTATTTCTTCCAGAAAGCGGGAGTGAAGAGGAGGATCACAGTATACAGTTCCAGACGCCCGGTGAGCATGATGAAACTCAGTATCCATTTCGCCGCGTCGGGTATGATGGCGAAGCAACTCTCGCATCCGTTCATGTCCACGCCTACTCCGGCGTTGGAGATGGCTGAGAGGGAAAAGAAGAAACTGTCGTTGAAAGATACTCCCAATATGGTGAGAAGGAATCCTCCCACAAAGACGATGAGGAAATAAAAGGCTATGAACGCAAGCACTTTCATCACTATCACGTAGGAGGTGCCTTTACCGTTGATGGTCACTGTCTTCACGGCTGAAGGATACATCGTGCGGTAATTTTCATTCTTCAGGAATTTAAACAGGATGATGAAGCGGTCTACCTTGGCCCCTCCCGACGTGCTTCCGGCGCAACCGCCTATGGCCATGAATATAAGTAGAAGGATGTAAGGCACCGCTCCCCAATGATAGAAGTGAGGCACCACGAGCCCCGTCGAGGTGAGTATCGACACGCTCTGGAAGAGGGGTATGATCGTGACCTCCTCCCAGCTGTGGACATGATGTTTCCCTATAATCGAAATGGTGAATACCGCATAGCCCAGCAGGATGATGATGCAGAACCAACGGAAAGCATCGTTTTTCAAAAGTTTCTTAGCATTTCCGCTTATCGTGGCGAAAATAAGGTTGAAATTGACTCCGCCGATAAACATGAATACCGTCAGAATGATAATGATATAGGGGCTTTCCCAGTCGCGCACGCTCATATCGGTGGTGGAGAAGCCTCCCGTAGACATGGTGGAGAGGCCGTGGCAGATGGCCTCGAAGAGATTCATGCGCGAGGCCCAGAGCAGCAGGATGCACATGAGAGTGAGGCATATATAGATCATCCACAGCGATTTGGCTGTATTGCTGACACGGGGCCGGAGCTTATCGTGAGTGATGCCTGTCACTTCTTCGTTAAACATCAGCATGCCGCCCTTGTTGTTGAGCATCGGCACCACTGCGAGCGTGAAGAGTATGATTCCAAGTCCGCCTATCCATTGCAGCAGGCAGCGCCACAGCAGCAGGGAATGGGGCACCCCGTTGAGAGAATTCAGCACGGAGGCTCCGGTGGTGGTGAAGCCGCTCATGGTCTCGAAGAAAGCATCGGTCACGCTCTGGTGAGTTCCGCAGAGCAGGAAGGGAAGCATCCCGAATAGAGAGAGGATTATCCACACGAGCGACGTGAGAAGTATGGCCTCGCGCTTGCCCATGTCGCGGCTTTTGGGCTTCATGCTCATCAGGAGCATAGCGCACGCCAGTGTGATGCCCATCGAGATGAGGATGGGCTGCGATTGGGAGTCGTGATAAAGAAACGATGCTATCAGCGGAAGCAGCATGAAGCCCGTAAGCACCATCAGCAGCCAGCCTATCGTGCGCAGAAGCATACGGAGGTTGACGAAATCGTAGTGTATATGTTTCAACTGAACCACTTTTCTATCTTTGAAATAGTACCTGTGAGGCAGAACACGACGACCTTGTCGCCGGTCTGAATATGTGTCATACCATTGATGAGCTGTGCTTTCCCATCGCGGATAAGGGCCGCCAAAGTCATGCCCCACGGCAGCCTCAGGTCTTTCACGGGCGACCTTGTGATTTTCGCATTCTTACGCACTTCAAGCTCGCACACCTCGGCATCGGTGAGGGCGAGAAACTTGGAGTTGGATTCATCGGAATCAAGCAGTATCTGGAATATGCTCGACGACGCCATCAGTTTCTTATTGATGCTTGTGCCTATGTTGAGGCTTTCCGCCACGCTGTAGAACTGAAGGTTCTCTACGTCGGCTATTTTCTTCGGCACTCCGAAGTCTTTAGCAGTCAGGCAGGTCAGGATGTTTGTCTCAGACTTGTCCGTGAGCGCCATGAACGCGTCATATTGGTAGATATTGTTTTCTCTCAGCACCTCCACGTCGCGCCCGTCGCCGTTCACCACTTCTATCTCCGGAATCTCGGTGGCG
>CAMWXO010000078.1 GCA_947178245.1 uncultured Porphyromonadaceae bacterium | reverse complement strand
GCATTAGCCTGACGCCAAACGCGGAGGTTGACTTTCATTACATTTTCTTCCATTGTCTGATTTCAGTTTTTCGGGTGGGTTTATGACTTGTAGTTACGTGTCTGCACCTTGATAGCCTCGTAGTGGAGCGGCTCGATGATCTGCTCGGGAGCCTTGTCGGCGCCCTGGTATTCCCAGCAGGATACGTAGAAGTAGTTCTCGTCGTCACGCTTGGCCTCGCCCTCCTCGGTCTGGTATTCCTCGCGGAAGTGTCCGCCGCATGATTCGTTGCGCGAGAGTGCGTCGTAAGCCATCAGCTTGCCCATGGTGATGAAGTCGTTGAGGCGGAAAGCCTTGTCGAGCTCCACGTTCATGCCTTCTTCCGAGCCGGGGATGAAGAGGTCTGTGTCGAAGACCTTGCGGATCTCGTCGAGCTTCGTGATGGCGGTCTTGAGGCCTTCGGCTGTACGGGCCATGCCCACGTATTCCCACATGATGTGGCCGAGCTCCTTATGAATGGAGTCTACGCTGCGCTTGCCGTGGATGTTCATGAGCTTGGTCTGAGCCTCGCGGCATTTCTTCTCGCACTCCTCGAACTCGGGGAGGTCTGTAGAGAAGCGGGGCACCGAGATCTGGTCGCTCAGATAGTTCTGGATGGTGTAGGGGAGCACGAAGTATCCGTCGGCGAGGCCCTGCATCAGCGCGGAAGCACCGAGGCGGTTGGCGCCGTGGTCGGAGAAGTTGCACTCGCCGATGGCGAAGAGGCCCTTCACTGAGGTCTGGAGCTCATAGTCTACCCAGATGCCGCCCATTGTGTAGTGGATGGCGGGGAAGATCATCATCGGATTGTAATATTTCACTCCGTCGATCTCCTTTGCGAGCTCGCCGGGGTTCACGTCGGTGATCTCCTCATACATGTCGAAGAGGTTGCCGTAGCGCTGGCGCACAACGTCGATGCCGAGGCGGTTGATGGCTTCGGAGAAGTCGAGGAATACTGCAAGACCGGTGTTGTTCACACCATAGCCCTTGTCGCAGCGCTCTTTGGCGGCGCGAGATGCCACGTCGCGGGGCACGAGGTTACCGAATGCCGGGTAGCGGCGCTCCAGATAGTAGTCGCGGTTCTCTTCGGGGATGTCAGATCCCTTGATCTCGCCGCGCTGAAGTTTCTTTGCGTCCTCTATGTCTTTGGGCACCCAGATGCGGCCGTCGTTGCGGAGTGATTCCGACATGAGGGTCAGCTTAGACTGCTTGTCGCCATGCACGGGGATGCAGGTGGGATGGATCTGCACGTAGGCCGGGTTTGCGAAATAAGCGCCCTTGCGGTAGCAGGCCATGGCAGCGGAGCAGTTGCAGCCCATGGCGTTGGTGGAGAGGAAGTAGGTGTTGCCGTAGCCGCCGGTGGCGATCACCACGGCGTGGGCTGCGAAGCGCTCGAACTCGCCTGTGACGAGATTCTTGGCCACGATGCCGCGTGCGCGTTCCACTCCGTCCTTGTCCTTGATGAGCACAACGTCGTGCATCTCATAGCGGTTGAAGCTCTTCACCTTGCCGAGATGTATCTGGCGGTTGAGCGAGCTGTAGGCGCCGAGAAGGAGCTGCTGGCCGGTCTGGCCCTTGGCGTAGAATGTGCGGGATACCTGGGCGCCGCCGAAGCTGCGGTTGGCGAGCAGGCCGCCGTATTCGCGGGCGAAGGGCACACCCTGTGCCACGCACTGGTCGATGATGTTGTTCGACACTTCAGCGAGACGGTAGACGTTGGCCTCACGGGCGCGGTAGTCGCCGCCCTTCACTGTGTCGTAGAAAAGACGATATACGGAGTCGCCGTCGTTCTGATAATTCTTGGCGGCGTTGATTCCGCCCTGAGCGGCGATGGAGTGCGCGCGGCGGGGGGAGTCCTGAATGCAGAAGTTGAGCACGTTGAAGCCGAGTTCTGCAAGAGTGGAGGCGGCAGATGCTCCGGCGAGGCCGGTGCCGACCACGATGATGTCGAGCTTACGCTTGTTGGCGGGGTTGACGAGCTTCTGATGCGCCTTGAAGTTGGTCCATTTCTCTGCGATAGGACCTTCCGGGATCTTGGAATCCGCGGGATTCATGATTTTTACATTGTCGAGTGTCATATCGCGTAGGGATTATTGGGGTTGAACCATCATCATGGGGTCTGATTCAGCGTCTTTGTCAGTGCCTTCCTCAAGATAGTCGAAGAGTTTCACAGCGCTCTCGAGGGCGTGAACCTGAGCCTCGAATTTGGGGTTGTTCTCGTTGTAGGCGCGTGCCTGATCTGAGTTGAACTGCATCTCCATCTGGCGGATCTGTGCCGAGATCTGATCGTAGGGAGCTGCTTCCACGGCCTGAGCTGCGTCAGGGCCGAAAGCGTCGGCGAAAGCGGGGGCGAGCATAGCCTTGTACTGGGCGCGGAGCGCGGGATCGGTCTTGTAGTGGTTCTCATGGGCGCGCACCGTGAAGACGATGGCCTGGGCCACGAAGAGGGCGATCACGATCGATACCCACCAGTTGCCGATGCACTTGAGGCGGGGAATCCAGGTGGTGTTGTCCCAACCCACTGACTGGAACATCGACCAGAAACCGTGCTGCAGGTGGAACCAGAGTGCGATGAAGGCGATGATGTAGACGATGATTGTCCAGAACTGCGAGAAGGCCTCCTGAATGAAGAGGGTGCCTGCTACGGCAGGGATGGTGCCGTGGTTGCCGATGATCTCGACCCACTGCATCTTTGCCCAGAACTGGATGAGGTGAACCACGAGAAACGCGAGCACCACGAAGCCCAGGATGAGCATGTTTTGCGACGACCATTCCACTCCGGCCGGACGGCGCTCGATGGAGTAGCGGATCTCGCCGCGTGCCTTACGGTTTTGGATTGTTAGCCACACGGCATAGCAGATGTGCAGGATGAAGAGCACTGCCAGGCCTGCCGATGCGATGAGTGCATACCAGTTTGCTCCCAGGAACTCGCAGATCGAATTGTAGGCTGCGGGCCAGACGATACAGACGGCATTCATCACGCAGTGGAATGTTAAGAATAGGACGAGACATGCGCCCGTGAGGGCCATGATGAACTTACGTCCTACAGATGAGCATGTTAACCACATAACGTCAGTTGTAATTTAGTTGGTTGTTATTGTTAATTCTATAATTTTCAAATAGCATAAGGAGGGAGCGGTGCATATATTATGCAAAATTAGAATAAATTAAGGAATCTACAAAGAATTTCGGCATTTTTTTGGAAAGAAAAATTGCGGATCGCCCGCACGGGGCAATCCGCATAAATCCTGCTCAAGGTGTCCGGCCCGCAGGTCAGCCCTTGTATTTCTTGATGATGAGCGCCGCGTTGTGGCCGCCGAAGCCGAATGTATTGGAGAGGGCGGCGTTGATCTCGCGCTTCTGTGCCTTGTTGAAGGTCCAGTTCATGTCGTAGTCGATCTCGGGGTCGTTGTCGCCTTCCTCATGGTTGATGGTGGGCGGCACGATGTTGTCGGTGACGGCTTTTGTGGTGAGCACAGCCTCCAGCGCGCCTGCTGCGCCGAGAAGGTGGCCGGTCATTGACTTGGTTGAGCTCAGGTTGAGCTTGTAGGCGTGATCGCCGAAGACTTTCTTGATGGCTTTCGCTTCCGAGATGTCGCCTACGGGGGTGGAGGTGCCGTGAAGGTTGATATAATCGATGTCTTCAGGCTTCATGCCGGCATCGCGCAGGGCGTTTTCCATCACGAGCACAGCACCGAGACCTTCGGGATGGGTGGCTGTGATGTGATATGCGTCGGCGCTGAGGCCTCCGCCTGCCACTTCGGCATAAATCTTGGCGCCGCGGGCCTTGGCGTGCTCGAGTTCTTCAAGCACGAGGGCAGCCGCTCCTTCTCCAATCACGAATCCGTCGCGCGAGCCGCTCATGGGGCGTGATGCCTTGGTGGGCTCGTCGTTGCGGGTGGAGAGGGCCTTCATCGAGTTGAAGCCGCCTACGCCTGCCGGATATACGGCAGCCTCGGCGCCACCGGCCACGATGGCGTCTGCCATGCCGAGGCGGATGTAGTTGAAGGCGTCGATCAGCGCGTTGTTTGATGATGCGCAAGCCGACACTGTGGCGAAGTTGGGGCCGCGGAAGCCATGCTCGATCGAGATATGGCCGGCACCGATGTCGGCGATCATTTTGGGAATAAAGAAGGGATTGTATTTCGGGCCCTTGTCGGCGTTAATGGCGTAGTAGCCTGCTTCCTCCTCAAAGGTGTGGAGGCCGCCGATACCTGCTGCGAAAATCACGCCTACGCGGTTTTTGTCAATGTTCTCGTCTTCAAGCCCTGCATCCTTGATGGCTTCGTCGGCAGCCACAAGAGCATATTTGGCATAGAGGTCGAGCTGGCGGGCTTTCTTGCGGTCGAAATGCTGGTCAGCGTCGAAATCCTTCACTTCGCATGCAAACTGAGTCTTGAAGAGGGATGCGTCAAAATGGGTGATGGGGCCAGCTCCGCTGACACCTTTCTTGGCGTTTTCCCAAGCGGTCGCAACGTCGTTGCCGATGGGAGTGAGGGCTCCGAGGCCCGTGATTACAACTCTTTTTAATTCCATGTTTTTCCAAAATAGAGAGTCTCAAGATGGGTTTCTCCACTCCGCAGGGAGGGAGAAACCGCTGATCTTGAGAGAATGTGCTGTTCTGATTATACGTGAGCCTGGATATACTCGATGGCGTCGCCAACGGTAGCGATCTTCTCTGCGTCTTCGTCGGGAATGGTGATGCCGAATTCTTTCTCGAATTCCATGATGAGTTCTACGGTGTCGAGGGAGTCTGCACCCAGATCGGTGCTGAAGCCTGCTTCGGGAGTCACTTCGTTCTCATCGACGGTCAGCTTCTCGACGATGATTGTCTTTACTCTGTTTTCGATATCAGACATAATCTTGATAGTTTTGAGTTAGAAATTATTATTGTGGTTTTTTTTGTTTCCGGGTGCAAAACTAATATAAAAATTTGACATACCGAAATTTTTTGGCGATTTTTGCACAACTTTTTAATGTCTGTGCAAAAAATATGGGTCTTTTCACCATTTTTTTCGCCAAATATGGTATTTCCGGGCTTTTTTTAATCTACTTTCCACGTTTCCTGAGTGGAAAGCACCATATCGCGCAGAGATGAGAAATTCTTGCGGGCTTTCACCTCCTTCACCTGGGCTTCGACCTCGGCCTCGTAGGAGGGTGCCTGGAAGTCGCGTATCACTCCGAGGGCGAGCGGAAGGGTGATGCCATCCATCATGGCGAGCTGCTGATGCAGGAAGTTGCTCTCGCAGTGCGCGTCATGCACCAGCACGTCGTCGATAGTGTAGCCGTCTTCGCCTATGGTGACGGCCTTGATGCTGAAGCCGTCTTGCACGAGTCCCTTCTGAAGTTCTTTCCCGAAGAGCATTTTCTCGCCGTGGCGCAGATAGATGGTGTGGTCGTCGCGCACCTCCTTGTCCACGATGTTGGCGTGGATGCCGTTGTTGAATATCACGCAGTTCTGCAGTATCTCCACTACGGATGCTCCTTTATGGCGTGCGGCTGCTTCCATCACGTCTACGCTGATGTCGAGCCCTACGTCGAATGAGCGGGCGAAGAAGTTGCCGCGTGCTCCGAAGCATAGCTCGGCAGGGATGAAGGGGTCTTCGGTGGTGCCGTAGGGGCTTGACTTGGTGACTGAGCCTCGGGCCGATGTCGGGCTGTATTGCCCTTTGGTGAGGCCGTAGATCTTATTATTAAGGAGCAGCATGTTGATGTCCACGTTGCGGCGCACGGCGTGGATGAAGTGGTTGCCGCCGATGGCGAGGCCGTCGCCGTCGCCCGATATCTGCCACACCGTGAGGTCGGGACGCGAGGTCTTCACTCCGGTGGCTATGGCGGCTGCTCGCCCGTGGATGGTGTGCATGCCGTAGGTGTTCATATAATAAGGAAGGCGCGATGAGCATCCTATGCCCGACACCACAACGGTGTCTTTCGGGGCCACGCCCAGACGGGCCATGGCCTTGTGGAGGGTGTTGAGGATGGCGTGGTCGCCGCAGCCGGGACACCAGCGCACGCTTGCGCCGTTCTTGTAGTCGCCGGGGGCGAATTGGCACTTGTTCGTTTCCATATATTGATGTCGCGGGCTTTAGTGATTATTGATGTGTTGCTTTACTCCGTCTACGATTTCCGACACCATGAAGGGCTGACCCTCGATCTTGTTGATGCGCTTGATGTCGACGGCCGGAAGTTTCTGCTGCAGATAGTCGGCAAACATGCCGGTGTTGAGCTCGGCCACTATCACGTTGCGGTATTTCCTGATTTCCTCCAGCGCGTTGGCGGGGAGGGGATTGATGTAGCGGAAGTGGGCCAGAGCCACGGGCGTGCCCTCTTCGCAAAGCTGCTCGGTGGCCGTGAGGAGGTGCCCGTATGTGCCGCCCCATCCTATGAGGAGCGTGTCGGCTTGCGGGTCGCCCTGAATCTGGAGCAGGGGTATGTCGGCGGCGATGTTCTGAACCTTGCGGAGGCGTGTCTTCACCATCTTCTCATGGTTGGCGCCGTCGGTAGAGATCACGCTTGTGACGGCGTCCTTCTCCAGGCCGCCCACGCGGTGCATGGCGCCCTCCGTGCCGGGGATTGCCAGATAGCGGGCGAGCGTCTCCGGGTCGCGCATGTAGGGAGTCCAGCCGCTTTCGATCATCTCCTTGCTTACAAACGGGGGCTTGATCTCGGGGAAATCCTTCTCCTCGGGCACCCGCCATGCGCTTGAACCGTTGGCGATGAAGGCGTCCGTGAGCAATATCACTGGGGTTACGTGTTCGAGCGCGATGCGCGCGGCCTCGAATGCCATGGTGAAGCAATCAGTGGGGCTCGCCGCCGCCAGCACGCACACGGGCGACTCTCCGTTGCGGCCGTAGAGGGCCTGCATCAGGTCGGTCTGCTCGGTCTTGGTAGGCAGGCCCGTGGAG
>CAMWXO010000077.1 GCA_947178245.1 uncultured Porphyromonadaceae bacterium | reverse complement strand
CCCATCACCATGGCGGCGAGGGCAAGATAGAAATACACCGAGTTGGTCACGTAAAAATAAAATCCGTCGCTGCAGAGGCTCACTATCTTCAGCACGAGCACCACAGCCACCGCGATGAAACCTATCATGAACATCAGGCTGCCGAGCAAGCCGAAGATGTGCATGGGCTTGATGCCGAATTTCGACTGGAACCAGAGCGTGGCCAGGTCGAGATAGCCGTTCACGAAACGGTCGAGCCCGAATTTCGTTGTCCCGTATTTCCTCGCCTGATGATGCACCACCTTCTCACCTATCTTCTTATATCCGGCGTTTTTAGCCAGATAAGGTATATAGCGGTGCATGTCGCCGTAGACCTCGATATGCTTCACCACGTCTTTTCTGTAAGCCTTCAGGCCGCAGTTGAAGTCGTGCAGATTCTTTATTCCGCTCACCTTCCGGGCCGTGGCGTTGAAGAGTTTCGTGGGTATTGTCTTGCTCAGCGGGTCATAACGCTTCTTCTTCCAGCCCGAGACGAGGTCGTAGCCCTCCTTGGTGATCATGCGGTAGAGCTCCGGAATTTCGTCGGGGCTGTCCTGCAGGTCGGCATCCATAGTGATCACCACATCGCCATTCGCGCGCAGGAATCCTTCGTTGAGCGCCGGCGATTTGCCGTAGTTGCGCGAGAAGCTGACGCAGTGAATGTTTCCGTCAGCATCCTTCAGGCTTCTTATCACCTCGAGCGAGTTGTCGGTCGAGCCGTCGTTCACGAAAATTATTTCGTATGAGAACACGTTCTCATCCATCACCCTCCTTATCCATTCAGCGAGTTCGGGAAGCGATTCCGCCTCGTTATAGAGGGGAACCACCACCGATATGTCAATCTTTTCAATCATGAATTGAGTCTTCAGTATATTGAGTGTTAAAGACTTGATATTTCAGCATTCAAGGCCGAGCGAGCGATACATCGCCTTGTCTTCATCCACGTTGTTGCCTATCGTGGTGAGCATATCGCCCATCAGCGCGCCATTCACACCGCCCCGCAATATGCGCCGCATGTTTTTCTCCGAGAGCCGGTTGCGTCCGCCCGCGAAGCGGATGGTCTGCTTCGGAAGTATAAACCGCCACACTGCCGCGCAGCGCACAATGTCCTCTTCCGGAAGAAGCGGAGTGTTTTCGAGAGGCGTTCCCTTGATGGGATTGAGAATATTCATAGGCACCGAATCCACGTCCATCTCCCTGAGCATCAATGCGAAGTCTATGCGATCCTCCTCGGTCTCCCCCATTCCGATTATGCCCCCCGAGCATATCTCCATGCCTACACGCCGGGCAGCCTCGATGGTGTGCCGTTTGTCTTCCTGCGAATGCGTGGTGCAGAGCGAGGGCCACATCCTGCGGCTCGTCTCCATGTTGCAATGGTATCGCTTCACTCCCGCATCTTTCAGGCGCCTGAGCTGATCTTCAGAGAGGAGCCCCATCGAAGCGCAGAGATAGAGACCAGTCTCGTCTTCAAGACGCCGGTAGAGGCTGCAGAAGCGGTCGAGATCCGTGTCGGTCACGGCGCGACCGCTCGTCACGAGCGAGAAGCGCTTTATCCCGTGGCGCTCATTGGCGGCGGCCGCTTCGAGCGTCTTGTCCTCGTCAAGGAAATTGTAGGTGACACACTGCGAGTCGTGGCGCCTTGTCTGGGCACACCACTTGCAGTCTTCGCCACACATGCCGCTGCGGGCATTCACTATCGAGCATGAATCCACCTTCATCGGATGGAAAGCGCGGCATATACGGTCGGCCGCGTCGCAGAGCGCGTCAAGGTCTTCAGCCGCAATAAGCCGCAGGGCCTCCTCTGCGGAAGCCCCTTCGCCCGATTCAATGATCCGGTCAGCTATATCGTCGATAAAATTCTTTTCCATTTTCAGCTTTGAGCGTTAACTCATTCATTCTTCTGCAGAGACCTCATCATCATACGACTCATATTTGGCACCTTTGGCAAGAATGATCGTAAATTCCAGACCACCGGAAGGGACATTGCGCACTGTCACACTTCCGCCGTGGAAGATGGCCGCGCTCTTCACTATGGCAAGTCCGATGCCGGTGCCTCCATGCTTGCGCATGCGGCCGCTCTCGAGGCGATAGAAGCGGTCAAACAGATGCTCGAAGTGCTCCTCGGCTATGCCGGTGCCGTTGTCGCTCACTATCACCCGGTAGCTGTTCTCATCCTCATACTGAAGGAAGATGTTGATGTCGCAGCCGCCCGAATAATTTATGGCGTTGTTGATGAGATTATTGAAGATTGACTCAAGCAGAGGCCCGTTTCCGAGCATCATCATCGTCTCCGGCAGATCCACGTGTATCTCGAATCCGGCGTCGAAAGCCTTCGGCTCTATGGCCGCCACCACATCGTCTACCACGTCGCGCAGCGACAGGTGCTCTTTCTGTATGGCGGTGGCGCCGTCGTCGAGGCGGTTGAGCGTCAGGATATCCTTCACCATCTGCAGCAGCCTGTCAGAATTAGCCTTGCATCGGGTGAGAAGCATCTCCTTCTGGGCTTCCGAGAGGCGATCCTTATGCGTGAGGTAAGTCTCAATCTCGAGCGAGATCGCGGTGATCGGGGTCTTCAGCTCATGATTGATATTATTGGTGAGTTCCTTCCTCATCTGTGCTTTCTCTTCCTCCTCGCGCTTGGCTATGGCGGCCTGGCGGTCTCTCTCGGCCATGGTGCGCTGCAACTTCATGTAGAGCAGGATGATATTGTGGGCGATATTGCCGAGTTCGTTGCGGGGGAAAGCCTCGGTGTCGTAGATTTCCTCACCGTTCTCAGCCTTCTGCGCGAAATTGGAGAGGCGCGTTATGGTGCGTCCGCTCTGCGACGTCATTATGTATGAGAGGCCGATGATGAGCAGATAGATGATGATGGCATACCACATGAAGGTGCGGTCGATCTGCATGAACTCCGAGAGCGCCACCTCATGCCCCATCGCGCCCGTGCGGGCTATCAGGTCGCCCTCGCGCAGCGCCGAATAGTAGAAGAAGGAGTCGTCGTCCACCTCGTCGTTGTTGTGCACCGAGTAGCCCTTGTGGTCTTCCGTCTCCACCGCCTGCTTTATCTCCGACAGCGAGAATATGTCGTCGATCTTGCCTATGCCGGTGTTGTCGTAGAGCATATTGCCCTCCATGTCGAAGATGGCGAACTGCAGCATCCTGATGGGCAGGTCGATGGAGCGCTCCCACAGTTCCACATCAAGCACCCCACTCTCATAATGATCGAGCAGCTGATAGTTGAGCACCGTCAGCTGGGCGTTGAGCAATTCTTCCCTGTAGCGCTGCTCACGATAATACTGGAATGCTACGAAAGCTCCTTCGCAAAGGGTGACTATAGCCACAATCAAGATAAAGATCTTGGTGCTGTAGCTGAACTTCAGGAATCTCCCCATAAGACGCGTAAGTCAGAAATCAGACCTTGAAACCATATCCGTAGCCGGAACGGGTCACGATCAGTTTACCGTATTTTCCGATCTTGGAGCGGAGGCGCGTCACGTTCACGTCCACAACGCGGTTTACCACTACCACTTCGTCGCTCCACACTTTCTGCAGGATATCCTCGCGCGAGAAGATCTTTCCGGGATTGCTCATGAAGAGCGAGAGAAGTTCAAACTCCTTGCGGGGCATGCGCACGGGCACTTCATCGATCGTGCATACGATCTGGTCGAGGTCGATCACGAGGCCTTCCTCCCTGATGATGCGTCGCTGAGGCTTGGCGGCTTCCTTGGCTGCGGCCGGCTCGCCGGGCGCGGCGGAAGAAGAAGAGGTATTTCCCCGCTCCGAGCGGCGAAGCACCGATTTGATGCGTGCCAGTATGTTGCGGATATTGTAGGGTTTCGTCACATAGTCGTCGGCGCCGAGATTGAGACCGGCGATCATGTCGTCATCTGCATTCTTGGCTGTGCAGAAGATAATGGGTATAGATGATGTCTTGGGATTGCGCTTCAGAACGCGCGCCATCTCGAAACCGGACATCTTTCCCATCATCACATCGAGAAGGATCAGGTCATAGACCGAAAGATCCATCTCGAGAGCCTCTTCGGCAGAATATGCGGTGTCTGCCTCATATCCCTCTATCTCAAGGTTCAGTTTCAGTCCTTCACACAGATCCGGTTCGTCGTCAACCACAAGTATCTTGTATATTTCCATATCTTTATGTTTAGTTCCACAAAATTAATAAAAAAAAATCGTATTACGAAATTTTTCGTGAAATTGTTTGCTTCAAAATTGACCGTGACTCAACCTTAGCGCCTGCTTATGCGTTATGGGAGATATAAACCATCTAATTTATATTCCGCTATGAAAAGTATCTGCAAAGCTATTGCTTTAGGCGCCATCGGAATTTCGGCCGCCGCAGCTCCTTTCGGGAGCGATGCCTGCACACGTGTGATTTACGAAGGATCCGACAGCCTCTATGTGATCGGGCGCTCGCTCGACTGGAAGACCCCCATCCCCACCAACCTATATGTCTACCCCGCCGGATTGTATAAGCAAGGTGCCTCCACTCCGGCCGGCATCAACTGGACTTCAAAATACGGTGCGGTCTACGCCGTGGGCTACGACGGAGGCATCACGGAAGGCATGAATGAGATGGGACTCTCGGTCAATGGTCTCTTCTGCAAGGGCACTGTCTACGACAATGCAGCGCGCGAGAAGAATCCTCCCATTTCGCTTGCAATGCTGGTGGGCTGGATTCTTGACAATTGCGCCACTACCGGCGAGGTGAAGGATCTGCTCACATCCACACCCTTCAGCATCGAGGGAGCCACTTTCGACGGAGGCACCGTCTCCACCCTCCACTGGGGAGTGACCGACGCCACCGGAAGCACCATCATCTTTGAGTTTGACCACGGCAACCTCAACATATATGATCCGGGCGATATCCGCGCCATGACCAACGATCCACAGTGGCCCGCCATGACGGCCATCATCAATTACTGGGAGAAGATCGGCGGCAGGAACATGCTCCCCGGCACAGTCTCGAGTCCCGACCGCTGCGTGCGCGCCAACTATTTCGCTCACCACGTGGAGAAGACGTCAGATGCCCAGCTGGGTGCCTCCATCACGCGCTCGGTGCTCGTCAATTCATGCGTGCCCTACACCTATAATATTGAGGGCGAGCCCAACGTGAGCTCAACCCAGTGGCGCAGTTACTCGAACCTCCGCGACAAACTCTATTATTTCGACATCGTCACCAATCCCGGTTACTTCTACGTAGACCTGAAGCAGTGCGACCTCACCAAGAAAGGCAAGATCCTGAAGCTCGACACGTCGAAGACCTCCGACCTTGTAGGCGACGTCACGAAGAAGTTTGTGAAATCCGAAGGTTTCAAGCCGATGTATTGATATGATATTTTCCGGGAACTGAAGTTCCCGGGCAGTAAGAAAGAACGAATCCGATCCTCACCCCGAGGGTCGGATTTTATTTCATTAATGCATAATTCATAATGCATAATGCATAATGCATAATGCATAATTGGAGGCTCGGAGAGGCGCATCAATGAAAAAACCCCATGCTTCAACATATCTATATAAAAATAGCCTCGGAGAGGCGCATTGTAGGGATGCACCCCGGTGCATCCGCCGGGCCGATTGATGCGGATTCATCAGCCGTGGGGTTTGTCGAAGGTGAAATATAATCAAAGCGCCTCTCCGAGGCGCTTTGATTAGTGGGATATCCGTGTCCCCGCGTTGAAACGCGAGGTTTCGGCACGATCGCGGCTCTCCGAGCCTCAGATATCATTCTAAATTCCAAATTCTAAATTAAACGAAGTTCTAAATTCTCAATTCTCAATTCTCAATTAAACGAAATTATTCCCGGATGGAGAGGGCCTTGCCGATGTTGCAGAGCACAAGGCGACGCAGGGTGTAGATGATGAAGTGGCACTCCCGCATGCAGTTGAGCACATAATTGAGCTTCATACGCTCTTCAGGTGTGGTCTCGCTGCGGCCGTCGTTGAGGATGTCGTAGATGCGCTGTGTCTCCTCCTGCGACTCCAGAAGGATGTCCTTGCACTCATGGCGCAGGGCCTTCATACCCTCTATGTCGCCCGAATGCAGGAGTTCCGACGAGCGCTTGCAAATATTCACGATGGCCTTCACCACTTTGGTGATGAGCGCGATATAATTCTGGCCGATCCTGTCTGAGGTGATGTTATAATATTCAGTGCTCACCTTCGCTATCTGCCCCAGGCTCTGGTTGATGTCGAAACGGCAATTGATCGAGAGCCTTATCCAGAGGGCATTCTCCATATAGTATAGGGGTGAGATGCTGGTCATGCATTCACGCTGCGTGTAATACTGATCCTTGAGCTCCACCTTCATCTCCTCTATCGACTTCAGCTCGGCGTGCAGACCCGGCACGTCATGCTCGATGAAGGCATCGCAGAGGCTGCGTATGCGCCGGCTGAGATAAGAGAGGAAATGCCTGTTGTTGGCAAAGAGATATTCCACGAAAAGCTGATATGCCTTCTCCGGGTCGTCGGTAGCCTTTATCGACTGGCAGATCATCGCTGTCTGGTCGTTGATATATTCGCCCCTCCTGTGCTTCATGCGATATCTACGGATTGAATCATCGCCAATCAGCGAGAAGATAAGCAGAATGGCGACGGCTATCACCGCAATGACGGCCAGAAGAATTATATACCACGTTTCCATATATGCAAGAATCACTTACGAGTCAAAATTGAACTATCCTTTATTGAAGTGATGCAAAATTAGAAAAAATATGTTACATCTTTATTACATTGCGGTTGCAAAGGTGTGAAATCTTGACACAAAAAAAGAACCCCGCATCCGCGAAGGATGCAGGATTCTGATATATAATCGGTTAGAATGATTTTAGCGGATCACTTTCTCAGCCTTCTGACCATTCACCTTGATGTAGAGGCCATGCTCGGGGTTCAGCACGCGGCGGCCGGAGTGGTCCTAAGACTGCTCTGCGCCCGCGGCTGC